>JAJOLH010000033.1 GCA_021129415.1 Candidatus Altimarinota bacterium
TATTTCCTGTAATACTTTTAATATAATTTCGTTTAGCTATGAATCTCTTTTTCTACACTTTTCTGTTTATATTCTGAACGATGTTCGGAAGTTTTGCGTCAGTTATAATCTATAGACTCAAGAGTAAGGAATGAGGAATAATGGCTGGGAGAAGTCACTGTAAGACTTGCGTGCGTAACCTCACAGCTTTAGAGTTAATTCCAATATTTTCATGGTTATTTCAGTGATGAAAGTGCAAATGATGTAAACAAAAAATTTCGAGTATTTATCCTCTATTAGAACTCGCTACAGGGATATTATTTGCAGCTGTTTGAATTTTTCTTATTAGTCCTGAACTCATATTTGCAGGAAATGTATTCGAGTGGATACGAATGTTTTTCTTTGCTGCTCTTATGTTTCTCACGGTTATTTATGTATTTTACGATATTTTGTATTTAGAAATACCTGAGAGTATCTTACTTATCGCAAATATTTGAGTGTTTGGAACACTTGTAGCTCAAGGATTTTGATATGCATTTATTCCTTATCTGCTTGTATGAGGTTTTGATTTTATTACTCTCCTTCTCTGCCTTACTATTATCGGGAGTCTCTACTATATCATGCTCGCAGGACTCAAGGATATCTGGGATATTTTAGTAATTTTATGAAATATATGACTTCTTGCTGCTTATTTTATACTTTACGTAACATATAATTTTTATGCAGGTAATGAAATATTATTTTCTGCTCTGCTTTCTGGAACAATTGCTGCTCTGGGAGTCTTTATAAGTTTTTATTTACAGATACTACTTTCAGGATGAAGAGCTATGGGGCAAGGAGACCTCAGAATCGCTCTACTTATGTGAATGCTCACATGAATCAGTTTCGCATTTCCTGCTTGGATGCTCTGTTATATAGTATGAAGTGTTATTTGAATATTTCTCATCATCAAGTTTAAGATTAAATCTGGATTAAAGTCAGGCTTTAACCATCAGATTCCTTTTGGTCCGTTTATTGCGAGTTGATATCTCTGCGTGTTATTTTTTTCCTCTTACATTTCAAAGTTTATAGAGTGGTATTTATAGTGAAAGTAAAGTCCTATTTATTTACAAAAAAGCTATTTTTCGATACACTTAGTAATAGATTTACAAAAATAAATACACAAAAATGACGAAAAAAAGAATTGCTGCAATTAAAGATTTTATTGACGCATCTGAAAAATCACTCAAAAATGCTAAAAAACTCCTCGCAGAGGTGCTCAAAGATGAAAATATAGATCTTTCAAGCGATCTAGATCTAGATACAAAATGACTCTCAAGCTATGAAAGTGGAGAGAGTAAGATTGTTGAATGAGTATTTACAGGAGAAGACATGCTTTGAGTAGATAACAATAAATATATAGTACCAGTAAATTACGCAAGCAAATCTAAACTCGTACAAGGAGATAGAATGAAACTTACAATAGAAGGCTCAGGTAAAATGCTCTACAAACAAATTAAACAAATCGATAGAGAAACTCGAGTAGGACTCCTCACTCAAGACAAAGGTCGATACCAAGTAGTTGCAGACGGAGTATCATACGACGTACTCACTGCAGCTGTAACACACTTTAAAGCTGAGATTGGTGATAACGTAACCGTTCTCATCCCAGCTGGTAAAGAGGCTACGTTTTGAGCTATTGAGGCTGTGATGCCAAAGGGATAAAAAATCTTAAACTAATAATGCAAGTATAACAAATATTATTTAGTTTTCGTCAAATAAATCTCTAAATACCTCTAGAGCTCTTTCTTGGTCAATAAAGTATGGACTGGTACATACAGTGATAATATCAGCTTTTTGAGCTATATCTTGAATGACTTGTTTTTTGAGATTATAGTCGATAAAATCTAGCTCTGGTTCAAAAAAATCTAAATCGAGATTAAGTATTATTTTTCTCTCATCAGTTTCTAGTTGATTATAATCTCAGGAAATATATGTATCTAGCGCATCTTGTCCTCTGATTTGGACTGTGTCTCAGATGAGTCACTCTTTCTCAGCTGGAATGATATAGTTCCCTACATTGAGAGTGAAATTTGTGTAATTAAATACTGCTTCTAAATTTTCAGAATCTGGTTTCATGAGATATTCTCATGGATCACGCGTATCAGCATGCTCATCTATGTGATATAAAAGAGTATTATCAGAGATGATTCCCTGCTGTCGAGCTAGATACCAGAAATAATAAACATGATTATGATTATCTACGAGATATATCTTTGGTCTGGTAGCCCCTTTCCCTTGAAAAGGGAGAGGATTCAGGAGAGAGTTGTATTCATATAGGTTTTCTAGTCCGTAGCACGTCTGCATAACATCACTAAAATCATATTCTTCAAACGTTATTCTATCAGGGTTTGGAGTTAATAGTTTTATCTCGTCAGAACTCTTTATTTTTTTAAGCTTTGGGATGAATAACTGCTTATTTTTTCTATCATCATAGGAAAATGCATTATTTCAAACCGGATCAGTTATATAAAAATCTTTGTTATACATATTTTTTAATTAGAATTGTGGTGATTATAATAAAATATTTATGAAAAGACAAGAGCGAATTGATGCTCTGAAAACCGCAGTGTTTGAAATGTACCCCGACGCAAAGACTGAACTTGAGCATCATAACGAGTTTCAGCTCTTAATTGCGATACTCATGTCAGCCCAAGCAACAGATAAACAAGTAAATATTATTAATAGGAACTTTTTTGAGCATTTTAAGACTCCTGAGGATTGAGTGAAACTATGAGTAGAAGAAATTACCGAGTTTATTTCATCGGTCTCATTTTTTAACAATAAGGCAAAAAACATCTTCAAAACATGTGAAATACTTATAGCTGAGCATAACTCCATCCCTCCCGAGACGATAAAAGAACTTACAGCCCTTCCAGGAGTTGGGATTAAAACAGCTAAAGTATTTCTCTCAGTAACGAAGTGAGCCCCGTATCTCTGAGTAGATACGCATGTACATAGAGTGTTAAATCGAGTAGGTGTTGTAAAAACAGCCAATCCATGAGAGACAGATAAAAAAGCTGAAAAAATATTTAACAATGAAGACTTAGCTAAACTCCACAACACACTTATATTATTTTGAAGATATCATTGTGTAGCGCGTTCTCCAAAATGTAAAACCTGCCCTATACTCAACTCTTGCAGCTATAAAGAGAAAAATTTAGACTAAAAAACTCTCTCTTGAATTCTCTCCCTTGTAAGGGAAAGAGGCTGCATTTTATATTTTGTAGCCCCTTGCTCTTAACAAGAGTAAGGATTCAGGAAAGAGTTATTTCCTTAATATATTTACATTTTTTCACTTACTTCTATTACTGCTGCTGCTTTTTTCATATCATGAGTACGTTTGGAGTTTTTTACTTTCATATCTAGTCCTCATAGCTCCTCTCCTACCATTTCTTCAGACTCTGGGTTATCCTCAACAATATCAAGAATTCTGTCATGGAATGCTTCAAAACTAGCCAAAAATTCTGGATCAACGTTTCATGCAAGATCTTGAAATTTTTTCTTCATATCACCCTTTGATTTCTTTTTTTGTTGAGAATCAAAGTATTTCTGTAGTCCCGAGCTTACTGGCATAGCCTTAATATTTAGTATGTATTTTTGTTTTTATTTTTTTATAGACATATAAATGTCTAGATTATATTTTTTAGGAGAGCTATACTCTCTCTAGATCACATATTTATTTTATCCTTTTGCATAGTCTTGAGTCGTTCTTCGATATTCTTAAGAGTATTTCAGAAGAGTATTTCTTGCTCCATAAGTATTTCAGACTTTAGGTCTCATACTCGTTTTAGTATCTCATCAAAATTTTCGATGACTCTGACCTTCTTATAATTCGGTAAAAGAGAGTAAATTTGCATGAAATCATGCCTATCTTTTACAGAAAAGTCATTTAGTACGAATAATTTCTCAAGTTTTGTGTTCATAGTGCTAGTATATGAGCCAAAAGTGAAAAATCAAAGGATTTCTTAAAGAACACGGACTTATATAGATTATCACATCTCTCACATCTAAACAATAAATAGTCGTTGACTTTATATTAATCTAACTTCACGGTAATTAATAACTATTTAATATTTTTATAAGCCTCATATTTACGAAACCAAGTACATTGTCTTTTCGCATAGTTACGGGAATTTTTCTGGATTTTATCAATAACTTCTTCCTTCTTAATATCTCAAGTGAAATAACCCTCAAACTCTCTATATCCTATAGAGTTCATACCAAAATCACTAAAATTATATCATTTTTCGAGCAAGCTTTTAACTTCATCTTCAGCTCAAGCATCAAACATCATCTCTACTCTCGTATTTATTCTATTATAAAGGTTTGCTCTATCACCATAATCAGGAGTCAAAAAGAGTACATCATATAGTAATTTCTTTTCTGCTCTAAATTCACGTTTAGACTTTCCCGTCATGGTCATTATTTCTATTCCCCTTTCTACATATGGCCTGTTATTCATATGGAGTTCTGCTGCATACTCAGGATCTATTTCTATAAGTTTCTGATATAACTCCTCATTACTCAATACATCTAATTGTTTTCGTAGCTCAGAGTCCGATCAAACCTCTGCAGCATTTCTCTCAAAGATCAGACTATCTATATAGAGTCCCGTTCATCCTACTAACATTGGAACTTTATCATCCTCCCATAGTTCATTCATGACTACTTGAGAAGCTCGCACAAAATCACCCATAGAAAAGCTCTGATTAGGTGTCACAACGTCCATCATGTGATGTTGTACTCATTGCATCTCCTCCTGAGTTATCTTCCCTGTTCAGATATTCATATATTTGAATATTTGCCTACTATCTGTCGAAATTATCTCAGTTTCAAGAAATTTTGCTATTTCTATACTCATATCGGTCTTTCAACTTCCAGTTGGCCCGTAAATAACGATACACTTTCGTTTGTTGGATTTATGTTTTAAAAAATCTTGTAGCTCTTGTATATATGACACTGTATATTCAAATTAAAAAACTATAATAAACTTAGTATAATATAAGTAAAAAATACTGCAAAAAAATTTGACTTTAATCCCTTTCAAAATAAGATGTGTCTCGCTAAGTTATTTTAGCCACTTTAGCTCAGTTGGTAGAGCGCTCGCCTTGTAAGCGAAGGGTCGTCGGTTCAACTCCGACAAGTGGCTCCATTGAATACTTAAACTAGGAAATCTCAGCTTAAATATCTTTCATGATATGAAAGAGATCAGAGTTGAGGTTTTCTGCTTTTGGGCAGTTACCAGAGCGGTCAAATGGGGGGGACTGTAAATCCCCTGGCTACGCCTTCGGGGGTTCGAATCCCTCACTGCCCACCATTAAATTTCCCTTGCGATAAGCAGTTTACTGCGAATCGGAAAGAAATTTATACCTCTCGAACCAAAGGTTTGAGAAAGGTAAGTTTCCTGAAAAACTATATGTTATGCCCAGGTGGTGGAACTGGTAGACACGCTGGTCTTAGAAACCAGTGCTTAACGCGTGCGAGTTCGAGTCTCGCCCTGGGCACCATTTCCAATATATTATATATTTTGCAACGTATTAAGCGGGCAAGTAAAACAAGAAATTATGAAAAACGGTATACATCCTGAAAGCAGAATGGTTGCATTTGTAGAAAGTTGAGCTGGAAACGTCTTCCTTGCTAAATCTACAATAAAAACAGAAAACACATACACTCACGAAGGAGTAGAATATCCAAGTATGTTTATAGAAGTAAGTTCAAAAACTCACCCTCACTATACTGGTGAAAAGAGACTTCTTAAAACTGGTGCAGTTGATAAATTCTACGCTAGACAAAAGAAAATGGAAGAACTTAAAAATGCTAAAAAATAATCATTCCAGTAAAATAAAACCTCAAGAATTAATTCTTGAGGTTTTTTATTGACTTAAGAAATATTTTCATATAATCTGTGTACATTCATATTTTGTTTAAGACCGTGGGCTAAGATATATAAGACCTACCGAGACAAAGAAAGAACTCTTAGAATCTTTTGTTTTCAAAAAATTTCAAGTATCTCTCTTGCCTCTCGCAAGAGAGATTTTTTATACATATGAATTAGAAATACTTTTATTTATTAGAAACTAGAAAAATGGCTGTTACTAAACAACAAAAAGCTGATATTCTAGCAGATCTTACTGCTAAGTTTAAAAATGCTAAATCAATCGGGTTCGCTGCTACAAATACATTAACTGTAGCTGAATTTGGAGATCTAAGAAACTCACTAAGAGAAGTAAACGCAAGTTATACTATCGCTAAAAAAACTCTTATCAAAATCGCACTTAAGGATGCTCTTGATATAGAGGTTAACCTAGATGATCTACCAGGTCAAATCGGTGCTGTATGTTCTAACGACGATGCGGTTGCTGGTCTTGGAAAGATTAACGACCTTGTAAAATCTACAAAAGGAGAAAAGGTAGAATGGGCTCTCTCAATATTTGAAGGAGAACTAAAAGACAATGAATCCACAAAAGCTATTGCTGGAATGCCATCAAGAGAAACACTTCTTGGAAGACTCGTTGGTTCTATGCAATCACCTCTATCAGGTCTTGCTCGATTCTTTGATGCTGCTGCTAAGGACCTTGAAGAAGGTGGGAAAGCTAAAATGTCAGAATTAGATGGAAAAGCTCCTGCTGAAGAAGCTGCACCTAAAGCTGAAGAGAAAAAAGAAGAGGCTCCTAAAGAGGAAGCTAAGGTTGAAGAAGTAAAAACTGAAGAAGCTGCTCCTGCTGAAGAAAAAGCACCAGAAGCTCCTGCTGCTGAAGAGAAAAAAGAAGAAGCTGCATAATTGTAACTTAGTGTACATATCCTGAATAATTTCAGGATATGCTACTAGCTTATAATGCTAGACTTGTAGAACTGTATTCAGTATCTCAGAAATGGAGATACTTCCCTAAAAGGGATATTGAACAAAATTTCTACAAGAATTAATTTTTATTTTTATAATCTCCCAAAAAAATGGCTGAATTATCAAAAAACGCTGCGAAGATCATGGATCTCGTAAAAGAACTTACAATCGTTGAACTAAACGATCTTGTAACTGCAATGGAAGAAGAATTTGGTGTATCTGCTGCTGCTCCTGTTATGATGGCTGGTGCTGCTGCTGGTGGTGAAGAAGCTGGTCCTTCTGCACTCGACGTAGTACTTACTGCTGCTGGTGGTCAAAAAATCGCTGTAATTAAAGTAGTTAAAGAAATTACTGGTCTTGGACTTAAAGAAGCAAAAGATATCGTTGATAACGGTGGAACTGTTAAAGAACAAGCATCTAAAGATGAAGCTGAAGAAGTTAAAGCTAAACTTGAAGAAGCTGGAGCAACTGTTGAACTTAAATAGTTTTTTCCTAAAAACCACCCATACCTGGGTGGTTTTTATTTTCTCGGGATTGGCCAAGTGGTAAGGCAAGGGACTCTGAATCCCTGATCGTAGGTTCGATCCCTACATCCCGAACCATTTTTTTTCAACAAAAAACACTCTAGAAAATTTCTAGAGTGTTTTTTTTGACTTTACTATCAAAATTAATAGTATTCACAACTGACTCCTAATAAAAAATATGCACATAAATACACATTATATTTCTTTCCCTACTCCCCTCGAGACTTTCGAGAGGTATTTTTAGGTATATTCCACTATCACATAAATCCCCCTATCGAAAGTCTTCACTTCTTAGGGGGATTTTTTACTTTTAAATAATAAAATATGAAAATAATAACAATAGCGAGCATGAAAAAAATTGTTTCAGATGTTTGAATAGCTGAACTTATAGAAAAAATTGAAAACAGACTAAGAAAAGATTATCTGGATTGGGAAAGTTTTGAGCATTCTGTCAGGTATGCGCATTATGTAAAAGAATGAGCCATCGAGCTCATGCCTGTTGGCAACAAAGATTACTTCTCATACAAATATGTAAACGGGCATCCACAAAATGTAAAAATATGACATCCATCCGTCATGTGAATTGGTCAGCTTTCTGAGTGTAGAAGTGGAGAACCAATCCTACTAAGTGAGATGACAATATTAACTGCTCTCAGGACTGCAGCAACTACTGCATTTACAGCATCATTTTTTCCTTGTGAATCAGCAAGTCATTTTGCAATCATATGAAATGGAACTCAAAGTATCTTTCAAACGATAGCAATCTGCGAAAGATATAATATAAAAGAAATCTCTCACTATGATATCGATCTAGACTCTATGGCATTATATAAGCAGCAAATTCAAAAAATATATCCAAACATCCTAATAAAATCTACAAAATCCAGTAGAAAGGCCGTCAAAAATGCAGAGATAATCATTACAGTGACTGAAGCATTTGGGAAACAACAGGTAATTAAAGAGGATGATATTAAAATTTGAGCATGTATTTTTGCAATATGATGAGATTGTCCAAATAAAACAGAGCTAGATATAGAAATACTTAAAAATTCTGCAATTGTAGTTGAGTACGAGCAACAAACCCGAAAAGAATGAGAACTTCAAAACTTTCCTAAAGGAGTAGTATTCGCAAATCTCAATGAACTCGTCACATGAAAAAAAACTCTCAAGGATTATACTTCCAAGTACTACCTCTTTGACTGAGTTGGTATATGAATAGAAGATTACAGTGCTCTGCAAGTAATATACGATATTTCTAAACAAGACGGTTATTGAGAAGAGATTAATCTCATTCCTAAAAATATGAAAAATCTTAAAAATTTATATTGATATATCTTTGATTAACAATAAAGCTCTAGTTAATTCTAGAGTTTTTTATATAAATTTTGAAATCACTATATAGATTATATAAGCTCATCAGAGTAGTAAACACAAGAGAAATCACCACCAAATCAGCATTAGCAGTTTCCAAATTCACCAGAGCTTAAATCATGTTTTTACTGCGTTACTAAGATGTTTATTTTTTTCGGAGAATTCAGATATTTTTTCCTCATGCTCATCTAGCAACTCTAAGGCCTTATCTTTTGATATAAAACGAGAGAGTATAAATTTAAACATTATGCTTCTAGATTTACAAATTCTGTCCTGTCTCCATCGAGATCAGCTCCTATTTTATGAATTTTTACAGATTCACTATGTTGACCAAGAGTATTAAGGAAAATATCTTTTCCTTCTCCATATGGAATTACTACTTTCGCTTCAATATTTTCAAATATTTTTACTGCATCTTTTGTGCCAATGATGATAAGTATATCAACATCCCCAAAAAAGCTTACAATTTCTTCTTTGAGATCAAAAGCGTCAGCAGTGATGATACAAAGATGTTTTCCATCTACCAGAAATTTATAGAAGAGTATGTCTGTATACTCTTTAACCTCGAGGAGATTTCATGATTTTTCATATTCACCTGGGTGAGATACATCAAAATCCTCTAAAAGCACTTTTTTATCTTCGAAGAGAAAATTTATTTCTTTTTTATCTGCGTTTTTAACACAAAGAGTTTTAGAATTTTTATAGCTAATTTCAATCATATTTTAGTGTAAGTTTATATAAAAAATGGTTTATTTCTGTAGATAATACCTGAGAGATCAAAGCGAATAGAAAGATCTTTAACTTTTTCTATATCTACCCATTTATATCAGGTAAAACGTTCTTCCTTTCGAACAACTGGTGTTTGTGTCCCGTTATATTTGATGATGAATAAATATACATCCTTATCAATAACTGGATTATCTTTTAGGTATCATGCGGTGTATGTATAGCTGAGTTTCGTAACAAATTTGATGATTTCAAGGTCGTCAATTGGAATTCCTGCTTCTTCTGAGATTTCTCTCACAGCAGTATCTTTTGCAACCTCTCCAGCTTCAATCTTTCACTTTGGTATCACAAGTTCTATTTTTTTTCTCGAATTTAACCATTCAAGAAGAAGAATTTGCGTCTTACCATTGCGTCTTCTGTATACGACTCAGCCCGAGCTTTTTTCGTATTTTCTAGCCATTGTTGGTTGATTATCTGCGGGGGTAATGTAATTACTGATATAGTAACAAAAAAGAGTTCTAAATCAAGTTAAATATTTTTGCGCGCACGTAAAAAATATGTTAGGATATATATACAAAAACAAAAATACAAATAAAAACATAGAAAATGAAAGAAACTGGTGACATACTCGCTGCTTTTGATATAGAAAGTCCTATTTCACAAGATATAAAGGAACCTACCGTTGTGGCAGTTGTCGAAGACACTAAAAAACCCGCAACAAAAACTTCTAATACGCCCCGAAAAACGCGTGAAAGTGTTGTATTTCTAATAAAATATTTTACTACTTCTGCTTGTATCTTTGGGATTTTGATGCTTGCAACAAATTATTCAGCCTATTGGAATATAGCTACCAGTATCATCTACGCTGAGGAAATGGAGGTTACAAAAAAATCTCTTATCCAGTCTGTTGCAGCTGCGAGTTCGATTGATGATAATGATTCAGGTAGTGTAGAACAAGATACATTTAAACAACTTTCAAGAGAAGAAACAAAAAAATATGAATATACTCCAAGCATGCACTCACTTGGAAGTCTAGTTAATCAGTCAAATAATAGTGAAATTGATCTATGAATCGAAATAACTCCTTATGAGAATCGAATAATTATACCAACTATCGGTAAAAATATTCCTCTTATTGATATTAAACAGCAAAAAGTAGAATGAATTGATGAACTCAATGATATTTTTATGAAAGAACTAGAAAATGGAGTAATAAGATACCCAGGAAGTGCTAAACCATGAGAAGAAGGTAATTCATTCATTTTTGGACACTCGTCCAACTTTCCATGGATGCAATGAGAATACAACGATGTTTTCTCTCTACTTGATCATGTTACATACGATGATGAAGTAGTGGTGTACTACGGTCAAGAAAAACATACTTATAAAATTCGAACGAAGGACGTAATCTCTCCTGGAGATGTATCAGTATTAAAAGACGATGGAAACGACAAGTCAAAACTAACCCTGATGACTTGTTGGCCAATTGGAACAACATTAAATAGACTCGTGCTTACGGGTGACTTAATCTCTGTAGAATAAAATGATAGGATATAGCTACATATATAAAACCTCTGACGAGATACTGCAAAGTGTCTCTCATTTAGGTAGTATGAGCATATCTGATATACTTTTACTCATAACTATGCTTATAGTAGTAGTGTTGAGTATATTTGTAATATTCCCATGTATCTCAATTACTCTAGAGTACAAAAGGCAAAAAAAAGAAAAAATAAACAAGAAAAAAATACTCACTCAGATACTCTTACAGAAAGAAATCGAAGATGAAGTAGAAAAAGAAATTCAAATTGAATGAGAAGATATAGTCTCATAAACATATAAAAAGGCACAAGTAACTTGTGTCTTTTTTATATATTATTTTTGAGGATAATAAAATTGAGCAAAAGTAATTCATTCTTGCCGCAAGTGTGTTGCAAATTTTACTCATAGATATCTCCAATGCCACGGTTCTATTTCATATCCATCAACTTCAACTCAATTCTGATAGGTATTATGAAAACCATATAAATGAGCATTTTCAGTGAGCCAATTATAAAACCCTGTTAACCTCTCAGAATTATTCCAATAACTTTGCGTACTTGCAGACCAGAGATCTATTCCAAGTCACGATTGATGCTCAGAATGCCCAGCTTTTGCGCAGAGATTGTCAGGACATCATCGAGCTTTGATACCAGCTTGATATGCATAACTCCTGTAGGTACTTACAACTGTGATTTTTTCTTCAAACTCAGCGTAAAATGCTTCTGCCAACTTTTCAAAATTCTCAGCTGCTTCTTCTACCATTTGGGCATTTCACTTTGTATCTATTATAAATTCTCTATCAAGTGCTCTCATATTTTCAGGAATATATCACTTCTCCGTAAATGGGACATCAGGGTCTACATACTTTGTAAATGAATTATCCGTAGTTACATCCAAGTTGTCTAAATAAGATTGGAATTTAAATTTTCATAACAGTTTTGTTGCAAGCTCTCTAGTTAAAAATGTTTCTTTTTCTTCTAATTCTTGTCCTCACAGAAAGTCTTGTATATATCCACCGAGTACTGTTCAATACCTCTCAGTGATAAGAGAGTGTCAAAAGTCATCGACTTCTATGAAGTATTTTTCTTGAGATGCTGAGTTTTCAAATATTGTTTGTCACTGTGAAAACGGCACTACAATATCATTATTTCCATGTATTATCAGTGTAGGATTAGTGATATACTTAATAGTCTCCTTAGAAACATATGAGTTTGGAAGCATGAAAAGCTTTTGAATAGGAAATCAAAATCACTTTATAGACATATCGTAGCGTGAAGCAAGTGGAGCAAATAATACGAGCTTATCAAACTCAATATCTTTTGCTAAATCAATAGCCACTGCCGTCCCTATACTATATCACCATATTATCAGATCCTCATCTTTTAATCAGTACTGTTTTTTCATTGCTTTGTAAAACTCGTGCGAAAAGTTTAGGTTTTCAAGCTGTGTTGGCTCCCCTTCACTCTTTCAATATCCAGGAAAATCGAAACTCATCAAATTGTATCATAGATCAACAATATACTGCATCTCAGTATAAAAATGGTCCATAGGTGCACCATTTCCATGGAAATAGTACACGGTCTTTTTTTTACCATTATCTATAAATAAACCATGAATGTTATTTCAACTCGATGAAGGGATGTCATACTCTTGGGCTGAGATAATTCCTGCTGGGTGGTTTGATAATTGTTTGAGATTTACATCTTTTCCAGGAAATGTTAAGAATGTTTCTATTTGACGCGCATATACAAAAAGAACGATATAACAAAGTACAATAGATCAAAATAGTACTCATAAAAATACCTTGAATCGTTTTGATTTGAAATACCATGTGATGTTCATGAATATTCTTGAAGTCAGTTTTTGAATTTTTTTAGTGCTTGTCATTGTAAATACTTTATGAAATTATGTTTATATGATACTCCTTTTCTGAGATTTTTACATTTTCTCCTGAAAAATCTTCTATTTTATTTATACCTTTTTCACAGAGATTATAAATATATTCTCCTTTTATTTTTTTAACTCAGTGTGTTATTTTCTTGAGTTCTCCATCCTTTTTATGTAAAAAATTTATTCTTATAATTTTAGTTTCAATACTCTTCCAATTAATCATTTTTGCATATGATCCTGGAAGTAAATCTACTATATAATCATAATTATCCTCATTAAGAAGATCAGTAATCTGGTCTCCCCAAAATTTATATAGTCATTTTGTTTCAATAGGGAGCTTATAATTTCAGATCATATCCAGAGGAGACACAACTCAATACATTCCAGATAATATACAAAAATTATTTTCAAAATATTTCTTCCCTCTTGAATTCATTCAAGAATAATCTATCGAGTTGTACATGACTCACGAGTAGCGAGATATAGCCGTGAGTTTTTCAGATGAATTTATATTTTTATTAAGCTGTATCCCCTGCTTATACCTCACTCACTTACACTTTAAGTCTTTTTCACTTGCGCGTATTGCAATTTCAAGAGGCTTTTTAAACTGAGTACTCAGTTTCTCGTCTCAATACTCTCATCATAGATTTTTCCCTTCAGATGGTGGAAGTAAATATATTATTTTCATGTGTATATGTTATTATAAATCTCATTTCTCTATCAATGCAAGAGAAAGTTTTATTTCAAAATAAGAAATATTTTTCTCTCAGATGTTTTCTAGCTTTTGTTTTATAGATTTTAGTTCTATACTTTCTAAAATAGCATCATTCTCTATCATTCACTTAACGAGCTTAGCTTTACTGAGTTCTATCATAGTCATAATTTGCATGAGAGAAATATCTCCTTGCAGATATAGATGCGTGATATGACCTTCTATAGTTTGGAGACCTAACTCTCTGTGCTTAGAAATATCTTTCAATGAAACTCACTGATTAAACAAAATAAGTGTATCCTTATAGGTTTGACCTTTTGGTGATTTTTTCCTAGTAGATTTTTGACTAACTTTAGTTCATGATTTTTTTGATGTATTTTTTACTTTTTGCATTACGTAGGAATTGAGGTCTACGATGTTTTGCGTGATGTGTACATTTTTATAAAGTGCAGCTCATCAATATTCTGTGATTCACACGCAAGGATATTTTCCGTCAGTTTTAAAAAGAAAGTCCTCCATGAGAAGAGCCTCGAATAATGCGGTTACCATATCAAGACTCATATCTGAAAATACTCCGTAATGATCATAATCATCCAGATGCCACTGTGTTATGCGAGCCTCTCAGCTACCGTTTAGTACTTTTGCCAGCATGGAAATACCAAACTTTTCATTGTATTTCTTTACAGTTTCAAGCACAACAGCGTAGCTACTACTTGGAAGAAATTTCTTTTTATCTTCTTCCGAAACTCCTCACGACTCTAGACAATAGTCACAGAGTTTACAGTTATCCTGCAAATTTTTTAAATCCTCTTCATCTCAAAAATACTCTAATATGAACTTTTTACGACAACCAGGATAGAACAGCAGTCTTTTTATTTGTTCCAGTTTAAAATATGATTCATCCTTGAGTAAATCCTGACGTTTCCAATCAATGAGAACATGTGAGTGTTGTCTTTTTTCTTGAGTAAGAGTGAGTCAGCGACCACGGAAATCTGATTCGTTATCACTCGCTTCGAGACCTCTTCTGAGGATATTATATTTTTCAAGTATCTTAATTATTGCTCACACTATCATATCTGTACCGACTCATGACTCTGATGCCATAGTATAATAAGTCTTTGCTACTCTGATTCATTTTCCTTCTCAGAGCTTTTGCTGCTTATAGAGATAATCATAGAAATCCAGGACCTGCTTTTTTTCTGGATAGGTATTATCTATAAAAAACTCTTGAATTTTCGTATCTCCATAACTCGCAAGTACGATACCATAACTCATTTTTCCATCACGACCGGCACGACCAACCTCTTGATAGTAGTTTTCGATACTTCCAGGAAGATTATAATGAAGAACAAAACGAATATCTTTTTTATCGATTCACATACCAAAAGCATTCGTAGCAACCATGACTTTATATTCATCATTCATAAACTTATTCTGCTCAGCTTCTCGCACCTCTGGAGAGAGGTCTCACTTATATACTCAAGCTTTTATTCCACTAGACGTTAGAAAATCACTGAGTTCTATAACATGCTTTCTACTTGAGCAATATATTATTCCAGTTCCTGGAGTTTTATTAATTATCTCTAGAGCTTTTGATTGTTTCTCAGATTTTTCTGAAATTTCTCTTACAACAAGAATGATATTCTTTCTATCAAATCCAGTAATAAAATTCTCATATTTTGTGAGTCAGAGTCTCTCGACAATATCTACTCGAACTTTTGGAGTTGCTGTCGCTGTGAGACCAACTACAGGGAAACTTCGTTGAGCTCATGCAAGAGACTCAATGAAACTCTTTATCTTCATATAACTCGGTCTGAAATCATGTCCCCACTGAGAGATACAATGAGCCTCATCAATAGCTATAAGAGAAATTTTTGTAGTCTTGAGTATTCAAACAAACTCATTAGAGTTTAGTCTCTCTGGGGCAATATATAGAAATTTGATAGCTTCACTATCACTACTATCATAATACCTGAGTTCATGCATGATCTCTGCCCTCTCAGGGCCTGAAAGTGTAGAGTTAATAAATTCTGCCCTGATTCATAACTCACGCAGCGCATCTACCTGGTCTTTCATGAGCGATATAAGAGGAGAAACCACAATGGTAATTCCCTCTCTTACTATACCCGGAAGCTGATAGGTCAGTGATTTTCATCCACCTGTTGGCATATATACCAAAGTATCTTTTCCATCACAAATAGAGGATATTATATCCTCTTGCCCTTCTCTAAAACTTTCCAGTCAAAAGGTATTTTGCAGTACATGTTCTAGGTTTTTATTCATATTTTTTATTATATTACCTCGTTCCCAATTTCCTTATATTGTTCATAATATTTTTCTATAAATTCTCGCACATCACTATTTTTTGGAAGAAAAACTCATTTTTCTCTAACGGTAAATTCAAAGAGAAAATTTCAAGCATCCATCTGGTTGAGATAGGTAAATATTTGCTGCGTATATACTCAGATATACATCTCTCTGAGAGCTACGAGATTTTGCTCATGGGTATGAAGCTCTATCTTTCACGATTCAAAACTGATTATTCCAGACTCAAATAAGATATGTAAATGAATAAGACATTCGCAGTAATATGGAAGAATATCTTCAACCTCCCTATACCGCATAATTTTAATGGCTCGCATGAGATGTGTCACTACTATTTCTTCGTCTAAATCAGAAGGTCCTTTGAGAAAATGCGCTACGAGTCACCCTGCTGTTGCTTTAAATTCTTCTATATTTTTAAAAAGTCCTGTTGTTC
>JAJOLH010000068.1 GCA_021129415.1 Candidatus Altimarinota bacterium
GTTCAAGTCATTGATTCTCATCAAATACACGTTCCTCAAATAGAATCAGGATCAACTCACACCTTCCATCTAAAATAGGTTCTTTCATTTCACTCGCTATTAATGAGATATAATTCTCAAACTTTATTTAAATCACTACTTCATGAAAATGCTTCAGGTCATATTCAAAGAAATGAATCATCATCATCTCAAACAAAATCTCTAAATGTTTCATTACTAGTATCTTCATCTCATGAATCACCATCAAGGTCACTATTTCTATCGATAAATTGTTGTTCATATTGACCAAAACGTTGAGGTCACGATTTATCCTCATTTGCTCAACCTCAACCAAATCTTATATTATTCGTTGCCAGACATCCTCATGTCCCCATACTCACTCACAAGCCACTGAGACAATAATATGGGTTTCTCCCATAACTCGTATTTTCAGTATTAGTATTGTCTCCAAAGTTTCCAAAACCACTCGTAATATCAAAGTGCCCAGAGCTATATGTTGTATCATGACTATATCTATTCCAGTATTCTTCATAGTCTATAGTTCCACCTTTTTTAATCATTTCGAAAAACTTTTCAGTTGCGAAATACGCTTCTTTTTCCACTTTAGTTCTCTCAATAAGTTTTATTTTTGCGACTCAAACATCACTAAGAGTTTGAAATCCAGAGACCATTATAAGAGATACTATTAGCATTCCCAAAAGTACTTCTATCAACGAAAATCATGTTTGTATATTTTTCATATTATTTTTTTAGAAACATGTAGTGGAGCATATCTCCTATATACCTGCTGAGTTTATAGCCACTTGGGTTTTTAAAAAAGTTCCGTGGCCACTCATATACTATAAAATGTATTGCCAAGTATGCTGTTGTGCTTTTTAGGGATTTAGTTGGCCTGCCGATGAGAAAGAATCATACTGACCTCACAATATTTAATATAACACTGAAGCAAAAAGTAAGCATATCGAAAAATATATTATGTACTTTTTGATTATAAGATAGATTTTTCACTCGACTTATTATAAGAAATATTTAGAATCATTATAGTAAAAAGAGTGAGTGAGTAAATTAAAAAAAACGCATTATGATGAATAATAAAATCTTCTACTCCCTTAGAAAGAGTATATATAAAATTAATAAACTTATTGTATTTAAAAGTTCTCACATATCTTTTTGAGGTAAAATTTCACTTTTGTGAGTATTGATATGTTTTTTATCTCTTTTCATGCCCTGGGTAGATTCTATATGAACTATCATTTCTTCTGGGAGTCTTCAAATAAACTCATTTATGAGTTTCTCTAGTGTACTATGAAGAATCTGATTCTTTATTACTATAACGCTTGCAATAATACTCTTTTCTTTGTTTTCGATTCAAAAAAAAGAAAAATTCAGATATTTTTCACTCATTCACATATCTGACTATTTCAGCGTGATTTCATGATCTATTTTTATTTTTCTTTTATCGCTGCATAGTTTTCTGCTCATATCTGGTCTTCAACTATTTTCCAGTGAGGTCATATACGGGAAATGAATCGTTTTATGTATTACTTGATCTATAGTAATGTTTATAGGAGCTTTAATAATAAAACAAGAACATGGGAAGAACATAAAATGAAGCTATATCAATGATAGTAAAACGCAAGCTCCTCAAACTCTACAGATAAAAGAAAAAAATAATATGAAACTCCCATTTTAAGCGCTTACTATTCTTTTGGCTTTTAAGCAAAAAAACTTTGACTTTCTCCTAACAAGTATTATATTTTAGTGTATCTAAATTAAACATTTTAATAAAAAAACCGATGCAAGCAACTCTTACAACAAACAATATAGAAAAACTGTTTTCTGGTGTGCTCGAGTCTCTTAGTGAAAAAGAGAGAGTCGTAATTGAGAGGAGAATCGGTCTCAGTGGAACAAAAGAGACACTTCAAAATATTGGAAATTCATTTAAACCATCAATTACAAGAGAAAGAGTACGTCAAATTGAAGATGCCGGTATTAAAAAAGTTTGAAGAATTATTAAAGCTACTGAACTTTCAGCTATTCAAGATATAGCAAGAGAAGTTATGTCTCATCATGGAGGTGTGCTTACAAGAGAAAAACTCATTGCAGCCCTCATAAACAGTATGAGTCTTTCAAAAGAAATAAATGCTCACATTCTTGAAGTTATTGTTCAATCAGATTTTGAGATTGTCAAATCTAAACCAAGACTTGGAACTCAAACATACTTCACTCTCCCAAATGTCTCAAGAAAATCAATAGATGCAGTCCACAAAGATGCTCTAAAAATTCTTAAAAGAAAAAAGGATGTAATGGAGAGAAGTGAGCTCTACGCTCAAATTATAGATAATGTAAAAGACGAAGTAGGTGCTTTAGATAATGTATTTATAGATAGTGCTCTAGATATATTTGATGACCTCGTAAAAGGTGAGGAAGTACTTATCGGTCTTACAAGATGGAAGATTCTTAATCCTAAAACCCTTAAAGATAAAGCAATCTACGTAATGAAAAAAGAAAAAGTGCCAATGCATTTTATCGATATTTCAAATAAAATTTCTGACTATCTTGGTGAGTCAGTAAAAATTAACACTATTCATAACGAGCTCATTAGAAACGAAGAATTCATTCTTATTGGTAGAGGTATCTACGCTCTTAAGGAGTGGGGATTCAAACCAGGAACAGTTCTTGATGTAATACTTGATATACTTGGGAAAAACGGTGGTCCAATGACTACAGAAGATATTATCAAAAAAGTACTCAAAGTAAGAAACGTAAAGAAAACAACTATCTATATGAATCTTCAAAATAAAAAAGCTATAGAAAGAGTAGGTAGAAACTTTTACACTGCTAAAGCCTAAATTAAAAAAAAATAAAAAAACTCAGATAAATATCTGAGTTTTTTTATTGCTATACTCTTGTATTTTATAGTATTTTTCCTAAACTAGAACTATTACTTATATAGATATATACAATTGAAAATACTCGTATTTGATACGGAAACTACAGGTTTCTTAAATAAAAAAAATCCAAGTCTTGACGCGCAACCATATATAGTACAATTTGCTGGAATTCTGTGAGAATTAGAAAATTGAGAGTATAAAGAACTGGAGAGAAAAAACATCATGATCAAACCACCTATCTCTATTCCCTATGGTGCATCTCAGGTACACCATATATATGATATCGATGTCAAAGATGCTCCCGTAATGTCGCAACAGATCACAGAGATTATGGATTTTCTCGCAAAGGCTGACGCAATCATTGGTCACAATATAGAATATGATGAGGATATGATCAAGCTAGAGCTCAAAAGACTTGAAAAGCTCCATCTCTATGCTCCTGATCAAGTCATCTGTACTATGAAGTGAACGGTAGACTTTTGTGCGCTACAAGGGAATGGTCTCAGATTTAAATATCCAAAACTTTGAGAGCTCTATAAAAAGCTATTCTGAGAATACTTCGTTTGAGCACATGACGCGATGGTAGATGTTGAAGCAACACAACAATGTTTTTTAGAGTTAGAAAAGCAAGGAGTCCTCTGACTTACAAATAATACCAAACAAATAATGAGTTTATTTTAATAATCCCCTACTTATATGTCAGATTTTTGAGATTTAGTAAATATAGAAGAGTTCGGAGAAAAACGAAATTACTTTGAAACAGAGCGCTGAGAAGTATCCTTTTATTGTAAAGATTGTGAAGAAATAGTAGAAACTGAACGCAAAAAACCAAAACAGTATATATTTTCATGTAGTAAGTGTGAAGGGAAAAACATAGCAATCTGAACAGCCGCTGGGCTAAAAGAGAACTATTTCAGAAAAAAGTTTTAAAAAAGATTTGCAAATATATACCCTGTTTATATACTCTTTTTATATCCACTATATACATAGCTACGAGATATAACATTTTTTATTAGATAAATATAACGCACAAATGGACAAAAAAGCAGCATTACAAAATGCACTCGATATGATCGAGAAACAATATGGAACAGGGTCAATAATGAAACTCTGAGATGAAGATAGGTCAAAATCAGTAGAAACGTCTGGTTCTGGTTCACTTTCTCTTGATATGGCACTTGGAGGATGATACGCAAAAGGTCGTATTGTAGAAATCTATGGTCCAGAATCTTCTGGTAAAACTACTCTTACTCTGCACGCAATAGCTGAAGTACAAAAAGCAGGTGGAACGGCAGCATTCATAGATGCAGAGCACGCACTTGATCCTAGTTATGCTGAAAAGGTATGAGTAAACACTTCTGAACTTATTATCTCTCAACCAGACTATGGAGAGCAAGCTCTCGAAATCACTGAGAAACTTGTAAACTCTGGAGCTGTAGATCTCATAGTTATAGACTCTGTAGCTGCTCTCACACCAAAGGCTGAGATAGAGTGAGATATGGGTGACTCTCATATGGGTCTCCAAGCTCGTCTTATGAGTCAAGCACTCAGAAAGATCACTGGAGCAATCAATAGAAGTGGGTGTACAGTAATATTCATAAACCAAATCCGTATGAAGATTGGAGTAATGTTTGGTTCTCCAGAAACAACTACTGGTGGTAACGCTCTAAAATTCTACGCGTCACAAAGACTTGATATCAGAAGAAAAGAAAAAATCGAATCAGGTACTGGTATGGATAAAGAAATAAACTGAAATAAAACTCGAGTAAAGGTCATTAAAAATAAAATCGCTCCTCCATTTAGAGAAGGAGAATTTGATATCATGTATAATATAGGTATCTCAAAGGTTGGTGAGCTCGTAGATATCGGAGCAGCAACTGGTGTAGTTAAAAAATCTGGTGCTTTCTATAGCTACGGAGAAATCAAACTAGGCCAATGACGAGAAAAAGCTAAACAGTATCTCACTGATAACCCTGAACTCGCTCTAGAAATAGAAGA
Source organism: Candidatus Altimarinota bacterium (assembly GCA_021129415.1). Taxonomy (GTDB): domain Bacteria; phylum Patescibacteriota; class Gracilibacteria; order BD1-5; family UBA6164; genus JAACSU01. Next base: position 4,893 of record JAJOLH010000068.1, read on the forward strand.
AGTGATTAAGAATAGTATATAATAAATACTTAGGAATTTATCTCAAGCTAGAGTGATTTGAGTAGATACTGAAACAATAGCCATGACAGCCTACCTTCTTTCAAAACAATCATAAATTAGAAAAAAACCTCTCACATGTGAGAGGTTTTTTTTCCTTCCCCTTGCAATTACTACTCCCTTGCTTATTATTAGCAGCGATCTTTAAAAATTAAAATATTGCTTCGTGAAAGTCTCATATAAAGTACTAAAAAAATACATTCCAGATATTAAATCTCCAGAGGAAGTAGCTCAGGATCTGATAATGCATACAGCAGAGGTTGAGGAAATTATTTCACAAAAAGATGATTTTGAAAACATTGTTTATGGAGTAATAAAAAGTGTAGAGGATCATCCTGACGCTGATAGTCTCAAACTTTGTATGGTAGATGGAGGAGATAACGAGCTTACTCAAATAGTTTGTGGCTGATCAAATCTCGAGGTTTGACAAGGGATTGCTCTAGCTAGAGTAGGAGCATCTGTGCTCTGGCATGGTCAAGGAGAGCCAGTGGTGATGAAAAAAACAGCTATTAGAGGAATAGATAGTTATGGTATGATCTGCGCGTCAGAAGAAATAAAACTCAAAGATGAGTTTCCAGCAAAATCAGAAACAGAAATTCTTGATCTTTCACATATAGAGGCAAAGCCTGGAACAAATCTAGCTGAGGTATTATGAAAAGATGATGTAATTTTGGAAATAGATAACAAAGCTATCAATCACCGTCCTGATTTATTTTCTCATATTGGTGTTGCTAGAGAAATAGAAGCGATAGCCGGAAAAAAACTTGGGTACATGATGACTCGTAGTGATTTCTCTACTCTCCCAGATCTTGGTATTAAAAACGACATCCCTCAAACAGTAAAACGATACATGGGACTCAAGGTTTCATGAGTACAAAATATTGAATCTCCAGATTATGTGAAAGACGTACTCGCATCTCATGATATAGATCCTAAAGGGATTCTTGTAGACATCACAAACTATTCCCTCTACCTCTATGGTCAACCAACTCACTGTTTTGACGCTGATAAAGTTAAAGGAAATATTCATATTAGGTTTGCAGTAGAGTGAGAAGAATTCTCAGGTCTTAATGATAAAGATTATAAACTCGCTTCAAGTGACATCGTCATAGCAGATGAGGTCTCAGTTCTTGCTCTTGGATGAATTATCTGAGGGAAAGGTTCTGCAGTATCTGACTCAACAACAAATATTATCATCGAATCAGCTTGGTTTGACCAAGCGGTAGTAAGAAAATCATGAAAGAGACTTGGTTTACGTACTGACGCTCTTAATGTATTTGAAAAAGATCTCGTATCTTCGATGAGAGACACAGGTCCATCACTCATAATACAAGAGCTCAAAGCACATCTTCCAAATATTAAATTAGAGTCATTTACTGATGTATATCCAGAACCAACTTACGCATCTGAAATAGAATTTGATCTAGATCATATAAATAACTTAATTGGGAAAAAATATAGTCGAGAAGAAGCTCTGAATATACTCGATACAATTTTTGTAACTATAAAGGATGATACCCTAGAGATCCCTCTCTGGAGAAAAGATATTACAAACATAGCAGATATTGCAGAAGAAATCGCGCGTCTTGATGGATATGATAAAGTTGAAATGACAGTGCCGAGAATCAACCTCGGTGCTATCACGCAAAATCCTCTCTACAGCGCAAAACGTGAAATAAGAAACTTCCTCGTTTCAAAATGATACTATGAAATGTATACCTACTCTTTTGTTGATGAGTCTCTCATGAATAAAGCTCTTGGGAACACAAATCATCTTGTTCCTATGAAAAACTATCTCAGTGAAGAAATGACTCACCTACGATGATCACTCATACCAAACCTCCTACAAGCACTAGAGGATAATACTCGTGAATATAAAGACATGATGCTCTTTGAATGTGAAAAAGTGTTTATAAGAGAATCAGAAGATAGCGTATCAGAGTATTATGAACTGTCATGACTTGAACAACATACTTGAGATTTAGCTTATTATAAAGTTCAAAACAGTGTTTCTGACCTCTTCTCAAAACTCTGAGTACTAAAGTATGATTTTCAGACAGCAAAAGACTCTCCAAGCTATGCTCATAGCACTAGAACTGCAGATATCATAGTAAGAGGCCAAAGTGTTGGTCAAGTATGAGAAATTCACCCAAAAGTAGTAAAAAACTTCTCTCTCTCAGGGAGAGTAGGATTTTACTCTCTCAATATTGAAAAACTAGTAAGCGCACTCTATGGGCTCGTAAAAGCAAAGGATGTGTCCAGCTTCCAAGAGAATAACTTTGATCTCAATTTTGTAGTTGATAAATCTACTCCAGGAAAAGATATAGTTTCAGCAATCTCAAAAGCAGATACTCTTATTAAAAAAGTAGAGCTTTTTGATATCTATGAATCAGAGGAAAAAATCCCAGGGAAAAGATCTCTGAGTTTTAAAATCTACATACAATCTCTCACTGAAACTCTTGATGATAAAGTCAAAAATACTCTCATCGAAGAGATAATTAAAAGAGTAGAAAAGAAAGGATGAGTTTTACGGTAAAAACTAGACAAAATCATTTGACTAGGAGTTAATTTTTTATATAATCCCGAGGCTTAGTGCTACATCACTATGATGTAGAGCCCCAAACGACACTAATTTATACACTTTAATTATTCGAGAATGCCTATTATAGCATCTGCTAAAAAAGCCTTAAGACAAAGTAAAAAGAAAAATGCGAGAAACTCACATTTTAAAAAACTTTACACAGAGTCTAGAGTTGCTTTTGAAAAAGCCATTAAAGCTGGTGACCTAAAAGCTGCAAAAGCTGTATACGCAAACCAGAACAATAAAGATGGTACAACTTCAAAATCAGGACTCCAATCTAGTATTGATAAACTGGTAAAAAAGAATATAATTCATCCTAACAACGGTTCAAGAAAAAAATCAAAATACGTACGTATGATGAAAACTCTTGAACAAGCTTAAGTCTAACCCTTTTAAATGAAAGAGAAGAAAAAAAGATTAAATGGTGATATTAGAGCTGATAGAGTTCAGGTAATACATGATGAGGAGTGAAACTTATGAGAAATGTCTCTGAGCGAAGCCTTATCTAAAGCCAGAGAACAAGAGCTTGATGTTATGGAAATGTGAAAAAAAGATAATATAACTCTCGTTAAAATCATTGATTACGGGAAATATCTATACAGACAAAAGAAACAACAACAAAAACAGCAACAAAAGTGAAAATCTCCTGATATGAAGACTATTCGTATAACCTATAAGATAGGTGATCACGATATAGATGTAAAAAAGAAACAAGTTGAAAAATTTGCAGCTGATGGACATCCACTCAAAGTGAGTCTTATGCTTAGATGAAGAGAGAACCATTATGGAGAACTCGCAGCAAAGAAGATAGATAGTTTCGTAGATGATATAGCAGAGTGGTATACTCCACATGCTCCCGTCAAAAGATCAGGAAATGTATTCAATGTAATGCTCAAAGTTAAAAAATAATTTATTTATCAATCAATTTGATTATGACACTTAAAACAAGAAGTGGAGTTAAAAAAAGACTCAAAGTAACAGGAACAGGAAAAATCAAACTTGGAAAAGCTTGTAAAAGACATTTACTTTCAAATAAATCTAAGAAAGCAAAAGGACGAAATAAATACGGTCTTATTGTAGCTGCTGCTGAAGTAAAAAGAATTAAAAGACAAATCCCTCACTCTCTCAGAGGATAATAATATATTTATAAGTAAGTGGTATACATCATACTCCTTGCATACAATCTAATTTTAAAATTATGGTACGTGTAAAAAGAGCACTTATGACAAAGAAACGTCATAAAAAAATCCTGAAAGCTACGAAAGGTTTCAGACAACTAAATTCTAGAGTATTCTCAAGAGCAAAAAATGCTTGGATGAAAGCTGGTACTAATGCTTATATCGGGAGAAGGCTTAAAAAAAGAAACTTCCGAAGACTTTGGACAGTACGTATTAACAACGCTGTTAGACTCGAAGGAACTACTTACTCTAAGTTCATTAACCTAATGTACAAGAAACAAGTAAAACTCGATAGAAAAGCACTTTCTAATATGGCTATTAGTCATCCAGAAGTATTTAAAAAAGTTGTGGCATTCGTAAAATAATAATTGGCTTATTCTAGGTGTAGAATAAGCTTTTTTTATGTATTTTAAAAAATAAGATTTTAGTATGCAAAAAAAACTGTCCTAAATGTAGGAAAATGTGCACAAAAAAGTATTGAAAAAATAGTGATTGAAAACAGAAATATAAAGGTAAAAGGTGTTCATATTGTTTTGTTCTATGCTGCTTTATCAATTTCATTTGCAATATGTGCTCTATAGTCATTGATATATTTATGTAACTCATCAGGAGTCATAAAACTTCGTTGTATCATGTTTTTAGGTTCAAATACAGCCTCAGATATCTCTATTTCTGGAGCATCTTCAAAATGCGCACTGATATCACCTTTTGGTTCACTGTCAGCGTTTGCATTTATCGGGAATGGAATTACCTCTCAAGACATAACGATATTTATTAATATACTCCTATATTACCATATCTTTTTTATTACTGCAAATATCTATAAAAATCCCTTAAAATAAGTATTTTTTATATATAATTAGCACTCAAAGTAAAAATGTGCTAAAAAAGTTTTGACGGGGGTATTTTTTTATATAAAATACTCATAATTCCTCAGAACTTCTTTTGATTTATCAAAGATTGCCAGATGGGGAATGTTTAAAAAACATTACAACTTAATTTTTATTATTATGTGAAAAATAATTGGTATCGATCTCGGTACAACAAATTCAGCTGTTGCCTTTATGGAAGGTGGTGAAGCTAAAATTATACCAAATGCGGAGGGTAATAGAACTACTCCAAGTATTGTTGCTCATAAAGACGGTTCTATCATAGTTGGTACTCCAGCGAAAAGACAAGCTATTACAAATCCTGCAGGAACCATATTTTCTGCAAAAAGATTTATTGGACGTATGTTTGATGAAGTACAAGATGAAATTAAAAATGTACCATTTCAAGTGGTAAAAGGAAAAGACGGAGCAGCTCTTATCAAGTTTGATGGAAAAGACGTTCGTCCAGAAGAAATAGGGGCGCATGTACTTATGAAACTCAAGGACGATGCTGAGAAATTTCTTGGTCAAGCAGTTTCAGAGGCTGTTATCACAGTTCCTGCATACTTCAATGATGACCAAAGACAAGCTACTATCAACGCTGGTAAAATCGCTGGTCTTGAGGTAAAAAGAATTGTAAACGAACCTACAGCAGCTGCTCTCGCGTATGGTGCTGGTAAAGGAAAAAATGAAAAAATAGCAGTATATGACTTTGGTGGTGGTACATTTGATATCTCTATCCTAGAACTCTCTGACGAAGGAACATTTGAAGTACTTTCAACGAATGGTGATACGCATCTTGGTGGTGATGACTTTGATAAAGTAATTCTTGATTGGATTATAGAAGAATTTAAAAAAGACCAAGCAATTGATCTAAGAAATGATCCAATGGCACTTCAAAGAGTACGAGACGAAGCTGAAAAAGCGAAGAAAGAACTTTCTAGTACAAGTGACTATGATATTAACCTACCATATATCACGGTAGACTCATCTGGTCCTAAAAACCTTATGATGACTCTTACAAGAACTAAGTTCGAAGAATTAATCTCTGACCTCGTAGAGCGATCTATTGCTCCATGTAAAGCAGTACTTAAAGATGCTGGACTTAAGACATCAGAGCTCGATCAAATCATCCTCGTTGGTGGTTCTACAAGGGTACCACTCGTTGTTTCAAAGGTAGAAGCATTCTTTGGAAAGAAACCAAATACAGGAATCAACCCTGATGAATCTGTTGCAATGGGAGCTGCTATCCAAGCAGGTATTATCGGAGGAGATGTTACAGATGTACTCTTGCTCGATGTTACTCCTCTCTCACTATGAATCGAAACTATGGGTGGAGTACGAACTATCATGATAGCTCGAAATACTACAATTCCTGCTAACAAAACTGAAACATTCTCTACTGCGGTAGATAATCAGCCGAGCGTAGAAATTCACGTACTCCAAGGAGAGAGAGAAATGGCTGCAGACAATAAATCTCTCGGGAGATTTATGCTCGACGGTATTGCTCCAGCTCCAAGAGGAGTTCCACAAGTTGAAGTATCCTTTGATATCGATGCTAATGGTGTTCTCCACGTAACTGCCAAAGATAAAGGAACTGGGAAAGAACAAAAAATTACTATCCAAGGGTCAACAGGTATGGATGAAAAAGAAGTAGATGCTCTCGTAAAAGAAGCAGAAGCTAAAAAAGAAGAAGATACAGCTAAAAAAGCAGTAGTTGATGCTCGAAACGGTGCAGATAGCGCAGTAGCTCAAGCTGAAAAACTCATGCTCGATAACAAGGATAAAGTATCAGACGAAGACAAAACACTTCTCAACGAAAAAATCGCTGCAGTAAAAGAAATTCTCGCAAAAGCAGATGCTACGAAAGAAGACTTTGAAGCTCCAAGTAAGGATCTCCAAGATACGCTTATGCAAGTAGGACAAAAGGTCTACGCACAAGCCGACCAAGCTGCTCCAGAAGGAGCTCCAGCTGATGAAACTTCATCTTCTGAAGACAAAAAAGATGATGATGATATTCAAGATGCTGAAGTAGAAAAATAGTCGAAAGAGACCCGCAAGGGTCTTTTTTTAAGTTTATGGTTAAAAAAACTAGATTATATATCCCAACATATGATGAAATTATTGAGAAATAAATAAGTGACGTTTTTATGATAAGGTTGCTGAAGTGGTATTTAAGTGAGTCTTTGAAAAAAAACAATTAATGAAGTCTTCCTATTGATAATAGTTATAGATATAATTTCTAAAGTTCAAAAATAATCAACTCATTACAAAAATCTATGATACCAAAAACATACTACAAGTACAAGGAAATGCCCATCTGGGAAAACGACACGATTGCTCCGGGATTACTGAAAATCCATAACACAAAAATTGGAGTGTATGGAAAGATAAACGTGATGCTGGGAGAATTGGAATACACGGTGTATGATGGAGAAGATGGAAACGAAGTTTCTACTACGATTCTGACTCCATCAAATCCATGAATCGCAAAACCCCAAGAATGGCATAAAATAAAACCTCTATGAAAGATGAAAATGTTTGTAGAGTTTTATAAAGAGAAACCTGAATCGATACAAAGCAAAGAAAAGCAGATAGATGAGAAATATGAGAAATCCCCTCATATGGAGATATCTCGGCTTGTAGAGTATATGAGTAATGCAAAGTCCAAAACTGCGCTCGACATAGGCTGTGGAGGAGGAAGAAACTCTATCTTGCTTGCTGAGAATTGATTTACAGTAGACGCAATAGATAGAAACGAGAATGCTCTTGAAAATATTACAAATCTTGCGAGAGAGAATAAGCTGGATATTACGACTCAGGAAGTCGATCTCAACAGCTATAAAATCACAAAAAAATACGATTGTGTTATTTCTACGGTTGTTCTCCAATTCCTCGATACGGGAAGAGCCCGAGAAATAATAGAGCAAATGCAAAGCGCAACGAATATTGGTGGATACAATGTTCTCATCGTCCCGATAGATGCTGATGATCAGCTCTGCCCTATCAGATTTCCAAGTCTCCTACGAAATAAACAAGTAAAAGAGATGTACGCAGATTGGAATATCCTAGAATACAATGAAATGCTCGGAAGATTTCATAGAAAAGATGAGTTTTGAAATAAGATAATCTCAAGATTCGCGACAATTATTTGTCAGAAAGTGTAACAGCAAAAAAGCCCCTACCATAAAGGTGGGGCTTTTTGTATTCTGACAAGGAGCATCAACAGTATATCGGAGCTCACTCATCATTTGTGATGAAGTATAGGTGGTAATACCGTGAGTGGTTTTACCTATAGCATCATCCTCTATTGCAAACTGGCAGACTCCGAAGAGATCCGTCAGCCCCAGCCACATAGGAATGTTTGGCTGGTAAATTATATAATAATGATTATCACTTAAAACACAATAATTTTATTGACTTATATAATAAGTATGTATTATATATACTATATATTTTAGAATCATGTTATGTTTCGAGTACTCTTTTTTATCCTGATTTTGAGTTTTACACTCTATGGTATTTGGTGACTCTATGCTCCATTCAAAAGTCTAGATGAGCAAGAAATCAATAAGCAATATGAAGCCTATCTTAGTTGAGCAATAGCTAGAAACTCCTGAGGTTTTAAAAGATATGATGTTATATTCTATACAAAAGATTTCTCTGAAAATATAGAATCTACTACTTGAAAAGATAACTGAAATCAGACAAACTCTGTAGATTTTAATTTAGATACTAACTCCCTACAGGAAGAAAATAGAAGATTAAACTCTAGGCAAGGAAATATTTGAACTCTTAAGGTAGATAGTGAAGCAGAAGAAATAGCATCTAAAAAATGAAACTTTTGAACTCCTGGAGTAACTAAAATTCCATCAGTAAGTCTCACAGATAGTTTATGTGCTGGAATATTTTATGACCCATGTATCACTCTAAATATTCCTGACTCTTGAGAACTTGGAGCTATGTACCTTGGAATAACACCCATCTATGACGATCCTAATCAAAGAGGATAAAGTATCTCTTCTTTTTAGTTATCTTTCATGACATATAATATAAGCTAATATTTTAGGGTCTTGCCCAGTTGACAGGTATTAACAACCTAATATACTGGCATAATGGAGAGCAAAAACCCTTATAGAAAAAATCACGAATTTGAACAGCTAAATCGAGAGAAATAAAAAATTAACAAAAAGTAAGCAAGAGATAAGCGTAGAATTAAAAACAAGCTTTGAAAAATTTGTACAGCTTTACAAGCTGTATGAAAAACAAATAAATCTTCTCTATTATCTCAAATAATATCATAATTAAATCTTCCATTTTTCAGCTATTTCACTATACTCATGGATAATTATTATCTAGAGCAATCTTATGCAAGGACATCTGTATTTCATCATGTGAGTTTCTGGATCTGGAAAAGGAACTATTCGAAGAAACATTGAAGGTGTAAATGTTCCAAATCTAGAGTTTTTAAAATCATACGTTACGAGAGAAATGCGACCTGGAGAAATAAATGGAGATATTTATCACTTTATTTCAAAAGAGGATTTTGAGCAGTGAATCCATGAAAACGATTTCTTAGAATTTGAAATTAATCACAAAGTAGCATACTACGGGACAAAGAAATCAGAGGTAGAACACTGACTATCGCAGTGAAAAATCATGATGAAAGAAATAGATACAAAGTGACTCAAGCAGTTAAATGAAAAACATCCTGACTTTAGTCCTCACTACAGTTCATTTTTTCTAGATATTTCAAATGAAGAAATGCGAAGACGATTTTATGAAAGAAATCCTGACGGAAAACCAGAGGATATAGAAAATAGAATCGAGAGTACAAACTTTGAGCGTGAGCAAGCTCAAAAATATTGCGATATTATTATAGATGCTACCCAGACTCCAGATAAGGTCCTCTGAGAAGTATTAAAATTTATGAAAATATAAATGAAATTTCATATCATCACTATATTCCCTGAAGCATTTACTAGTTTTTTAGAGACGAGTATTATCTGAAAAGCGAGAGAGAAATGACTCTTAGAAATAGAGTTATATAAACTCAATGAGTTTGCAAAAGACAGCTCATGACATGTGGATGACAAAGCTTTTGGAATGCATGGACAAGTTCTCTCTCCCATTCCTCTTTCTCGAGCAATTGATCATATACAAGATTCTATCGCAGGGAACGCAGGTATGCGTTCCAGAATCCCCGTGATATATATGTCTCCAAGTGGACAACTACTCAATCAGGAAACATGTGAAACACTCAGTAAAAAACTTGATGAATGTATTATCATATGTGGACACTATGAATGAATTGATCAGCGAATAATAGACATATATGTAGATTATGAGATATCTATTTGAGAGTACATCCTAACAGGATGAGAAATAGCAGCCCAAGTCCTAATAGATAGTCTTGCTCGTCTAAAACCGGATGTTTTAGGAAGTAGTATCTCACATGAGGAAGAAAGCTTTTCAGTGAAACTTGATAGACAAAAGGAGTATCCTGTATATACTCGTCCTCAAGATTTCAGAGGTCATAGAGTTCCAGATATTCTCATATCTGGTGATCACAAAAAAATAAATACCTGGAAAAAAGATAACCTACGATAACATGGCAAATGAGTGAAGTTTACATCCGTATATAGAGCCTATTTGGGCAAATATAAATCTAGAATTTATGATTAAATTCTCTGTTATATATTTTTTTGTCGTATGGGTAGCTCTGATTATATGGGTTGCAAAAGATATTTCTTACAGATCACACTCAAGAGTATTCCAAATATTTTGTGTGCTACTCATGATACTATTTACTCCGCTATGAGTACTTCTCTACATCCTTATCCGTCCTAGAAAGAGTATGTATGACAAGTGTAGTGATGAAATAGAGTGAAACTTAGGAATACTTAATGAGATCGTTCAAGATCACATAGAAACAACAACTGCTGACTATATATGTCCATCATGTGACGAGGAGATACAACCAGACTTTATCATCTGTCCAAGCTGTAAAGCCTCCCTCAAAGACACCTGTCATGAATGCCACAAGCTTATTCGTGAAGGTTGGAAGGTTTGTCCATATTGTGAAACAAAACAGAAGAAAAAAAAGAAGAATAAAGACAAGAAAAAAAAGAACGATTAATTCGTTCTTTTTTTAATATAGTGTCGATAATAAGCAATCAAATTACTTCATAAAAATACACTCTCGAGTAATACTCAAAAGAGCAGATACAGTAGCTAAAGAACTTGCTATAAAAATAATAAGATCATACATATCTGTATAAAAAATCTAATAGTTGCTGGAATTGCTATGAGAGCAGGTACGTAACGCTCAAGGAAAAAATAGTGTAGCCCAATACAAAAAGAAGATATCATAAAGAAAATAATCATCTTCTATCGAGCTTTGAATTGGAAACTAACAATATCAGAAACCAACGCAATAGTAGTCAGTATCTGGGATATTATAAATGGAAGAGCTAATCAGAACATATTTTATATTTAATCTTTAAAATCTTTCTCTACTCTCTCCAATATATGCTCTAAATGTGATTTTTTTTGATTGTAAACCTCCTCTCCTTTTTTAAGTTTTCTCTGGATTTCACGAACATAGTCTTCTCTTCCATATTTCTTGATATGTCATTTTATTGTTTCATCAGTAAAGAATCTCATATACTTTTTACTTAACTACTAAATTTACTATTTTCCCTGGAACATAAATCTCCTTTACAAGAGTCTTTCCCTCAAGCCATTTAGCAACTGATTCCTCTGATTTAGCCTTTGCTAATACTGAGTCTTTATCTTCA
>JAJOLH010000062.1 GCA_021129415.1 Candidatus Altimarinota bacterium
ATAAATCATCCACCCACAGGTTCTCATTCTGTATTTCAAAATAATATCATTTATTAAACACATTACGAGTTCATGTTCTCAGAGTGACAACACTCCCTTTTTCAGAAACATAACGGCTCCAATCAGGATAACTAGCTCATACTTGGAGATATGCTTGATATCTCCATTTTTGTAGAGTTCAAAGAGAGTCATAGTTCTCAGAATACTCTTGGATATATACTTGCGTCAAAGTTCAAGGTCATACTTCACCATCTACTTAGACTCACAAATCGCTACTTCAATCTGATCTTTAGGTGCTTCACATCACATATAAACTTGTTATTATATACTATACTTATAATATCATAGATATATATATTCAGCAAATTTCCAATGTATTCACTCTACATCCTCAAATGCTCTGATAATACGCTCTATACTTGAATAACAAATAATCTTGAGAAGCGTCTTAAGATGCATGCTGGAGAAATACCTGGTTGAGCGAAATATACTCGCGCACGACTCCCTGTTGAGCTTGTATACTCTGAGGAAGTCTGAGACCGATCAGAAGCAACAAAAAGAGAGCTTCAAGTGAAGAAGCTCTCAAGAGAGAAAAAGTTAGAATTAATTTCAAGGGTTTAAGCTTTTTCAACTACAGTTCACTGTTTAGTGTCTATCACTTTGTAACCAGCAGCTACCATTTCATCACGAAGAGTATCTGAAAGTGCGAAGTCTTTTTCTATTTTAGCTTCATCACGAGCAATAGCTTTATGAAGGATTTCTTCTGGAATGTCTTCTCCTCATTCAAAAATACTCACGTCGAGTATATTAAATACTTGATTAAACTGCATATACATATCCACAGCTGCATTTTGCTCATCTAGGGTCAGGATTCATTCTGCTACTTGCACACTAATGTATTTTTGGAAATCAAACATAATAGCAAATGCTTCAGGGAATGCAAAATCATCCTCAAGAGCCGCAGTGTATCACTGTATAACCTCTTGCATATAATCTCTGAACTCAGGTCTTACTCCTGAGAATTCAGCCATATATCTCACAAGTCTCTTGCAAGTTTCATCTATATTTTCTAGCGTTTTAATGTTTTGCTCAAGTTTCTCAAATGAGAAATTTATTTGTTCTCTATAGAGTCCATTAATAAATCACATTCTCACTGCCCTGAGTAACCTAGGTTCTGATGGATATTTTTCTTCTATGTCTCTGAGAGTATAAAAATTTCCAAGTGATTTACTCATCTTCTTTCAATCAACCATAAGGTGTCATGAGTGTATCCAATATTTTGAAAACTGTTTCCCCGTACATGCTTCTGTTTGTGCTATTTCATTTTGATGATGAGGAAATATAAGATCTTCTCAACCCATATGAATATCAATTTGTGGCCCGCAATGTTTCATTGCGCAAGCACTACATTCTATATGCCATCCAGGTCTTCCTTTTAAAACTACTTCTTTTTTATTTACAGTAAATTCTCCTTCCCAATAATTTTCAGCATCATCTTTCTTCCAAGCTTTCCAAAGCACAAAATCTGCAGCAGAATCTTTATCATATTCATCATTATCTATTCTCACTGATTCTTTCATTCCAGATATATCCAGATTTGCTAGTTGTCCGTATCTTTTTGATTTTTTTACATCAAAATAAATACTTCCATCATCAGCAAGATACGCAAAACCTCTATTGAGCATGGTTTGTATCATTCTGACCATTTCTGGTATAAGCTTTGAAATAGGTGTTATATTTTCAGGAAGCTCAACTCCTAGTTTTTCTAAGTCATCAAGAAATACTTTTGTATATTTTTCAGTAAAATCTTTGAGGCTTTCACCAGCTACTACACTATTTTTGATAGTCTTGTCATCAATATCTGTAATATTCATAGTGACCTTCACCTGATACCCTAGATATTTCAAACTTCTTGCAACTACATCTTCTACTACAGAAGTTTTCAAGTTTCAAATATGGGCATTATTATAGACTGTTGGTCCGCATTGATATAGCTTTACTTCTGGAAACCTGAGTGGTTTAAATTCTTCTTTTCTTCTATAAAGGGTGTTATATATTTTCATTATTTATATTCTTTTTTAATAATCTGTGATGCTTTCGCTGGATCCATATAATTGTGAGTTTGATTCCCTATTTTTATATTTGCTCATTTTTTACATTGCCCTATACAAGCACACTCTGTAAAGTTGAGTTTTTTAGCATCATAAAATTTCTTATCGTTTTCAAGACGAGTAATAATATATTTACTATACTTTCATGAGCAAGCCTTTCAGATACATACTTTTACTTCCATATTTTTATTTATTTATCTTGTCTGCATCTATTCTATATGAATAGATAAGTTTATCAAACTCAAAAAAGGTGAAAAAATATTTGCGTAATCTATATTTTTTATATAATTAGCAGGCTTTGATAAAAAGTAGAAGAATAGTACTATGCCGGGGTAGCTCAGGGGTAGAGCAGGGGATTGAAAATCCCTGTGTCGGTGGTTCAAATCCGCCCCTCGGCACCATTCTTCTAACAATAAATTTGCGCAGGTGGTGAAATGGTAGACACGCACGCTTGAGGGGCGTGTGAGCTTAGGCTCGTGAGGGTTCAAGTCCCTCTCTGCGCACCAAATTAATAATAAAAAAATCTCATCCAATGGATGAGATTTTTTTATTATTAATTCTGATTCTTTTTCGGTATTCCATAATATTCAAGAAGTTCAGATGCTATTTCTGAAAAGATAAATGCTGATGTGGATCAACCATACTGACTTGTTCGGGGTCTCTCGAGCTTTACCAGTATTACAAACTGTGGATCCTCTGCGGGAGCAAATCATGCAAACGATCAGTTTGTAGATGCAACTCAGGTTTCATATTTTCATTTATATGCGATCTGCGCTGTTCCTGTCTTCCCTGCTACTGAGTATCATTCTACGGCACCATTATTTGCCACCCCATGATCGACAGAATATACAAGCATGTCTGTAACTGTTTCTGCAGTAGATTCTTTTAACACGCGTCTTAATGGTTCAGGTTCATATACTATTTGCCTCCCATCATTATAAGTAATAGTGTCAACAATATACGGTTTCATTTGTACACCTCCATTTGCTATCGTTGCATAGGCTCAAGCCATTTGAAGTGGGGTTACACTCACTCACAAACCATAAGAACTCGTGAGGAGTTTTGATGTTGGCCATTTCTCATAAGGATCAATTTTGGATGATACTTCTCCATCAAGAGTTACCCCTGTTGACTGAGCAAATCAAAAATCTACAAAATACTTATGCACTAATGCTTTTCACACTTTTTGAACTATACGAATCATTCCAACATTACATGAGTATGCAAGTGCATGATTAAAAGTATTATATCATAAGCATTTTTTATCTACATTTGATATCGTAAAGTTATCTATAGTTACAGAGCCTATATCGTTATAAAAATCATATGATTTAATCTCTCCTGTATCTATCCCTATTGCGACTGTAAGAGCCTTCATGATACTTCATGGTTCATAGAGGCTTGAGATAGCATCATTTCTATAAACTCACGCTCAAAAATCGTTTTTATATATGTATTTAGTTTTTTCATAATCAACATACTCCTCTCTTTCTGCGAGTCTCAAATAAATTTCAGATCCATCGTAAATAAATTTTTCACCTCTTTCAAAATCTTCTACAAATACTGTTTTTCATAACAGGTCAAACTCTGGTTCTGGATACTCTCAATAATTTACTTTTTTGAGATCATACACTTCTCAAGGGTTGTTTGGATCATAACTAGGGTAATTTGCCAGAGATAGAATCTTACCAGTTTTCGGCTGTAAAACTACTACCGTTCATTTGTTTGCGTTATATTTTTTTACTCAAGCTTCAAGTATTTTTTCAACTTTGATTTGCACATTTCTATCGATAGTTGTTTGAATATCTATTCCCTCAAGCGCGTCGATATCTTCACTTCCAAATGACACTGGATCTATATTCCTTCATTTAATATCTTTTTTACTCACGAGTTCTCCTGGGTTTCATCTCAAAACATCATCAAAATACCCCTCTAGTCAGTAGTGTCCTACTCCCCCGTTATCCAAAAATCAGATGATTTGTGCTCACGCTGAACGTTCTGGGTATATTCTCTGGGCATGTGGATTTAAGATAATGAAACCACCTATACTCTCAGACTTTTCTATAACTCATTGCCCCAGAGCCTGCCTCTCATCCTCAATGTATTGTTCTACTTCATCACTACTGATGAGCGACAATTTTTGGTAAATTGGAATATACCTAAGGTCCCTACTACGCACTAAGTGCTTGATATCAGAAGTGTTTCATCAAAATAATTCTACGTACTTTTGTGCAAATAAATCTACTTGAGTGAGTTCTTCTGGATTAACATACAGTCATGAACTTCCTGGGTATACTCAAACTATTCCCCAAGTAAGTATTTTTGTCTCATCTTCAGAAGTTATAGATTCTCTTAATCTCACACTTGTAACTTTATTTTTTGCTAATTTTTCTGTAAGTTTTTTGAGGATTGATTCTTGTATATATTCCTTTTTATGCACGAAGTCCGGAACCTCCAGAACTCTGAGAAACCTAAGCATGTCATTGTAACAATCGTTTTTATCTTTTAGATAACACATTTCTTTGTAGAGAAGATCAGAGAGAAAGATTGCTAATTTTCACTTATCTCACTCTATTTGTGGGTCAATAGCAATATTATTGAGATCTACTGAAGTAGAAAACACGGTTCAATCCACCATCGAAGCATTGGGAGAAGAATATATAGTTCATCTCGTTACTGGAATTTCCAACTCTCATACTTGTTGATTGAGAGCAAGTTCAGTATAAAAATCGTGGTTTTTTACAGTGTAAACAAAAGTATGTCAAACAATGCTCAAAAAAAACAACACAAAAAATGCAATAGCATAATACTCTCTTGGGTATTTATCAAAAAAATCAAAAAATGTATCTAATAATGTCTGTTTTTTCCTTGGGTTCATAAAAAATCACTTCTAATATTAGAAGTGATTGTACAGATTTTTATATTTATTGAAAGAGTGAAAGTAGGCTTTTATTCTTGGTTATATTCATTAAAAAAGTTTGTGACATTGTTTCTATAACGGACCCTTTCTCATGGAGCAGCATTATATAAATCTGCCGTGGCTGTAACATCTCCCCTTCATCAGTGAACTCTTGAGTCATCATGATACGTTCAAGCCAAATACACACTTCAAAGTATCATATTAACTGCATGGTTAAAATATGAGTTGTCATCTTTTATAAAACTCCTTAAGTTCCTAATCTCTGAAGAAAACACAGCATTGCTGGTATCAGGGTTTTTTAAGGTTCTTAGTGATTCAATAATAGGAGATGGAATCGTCTCAGATATGCTTTTCCCTTCTCAAATATCAATATTTAATAATCTATCGAGATCTAAATTTTGGAATAATGTTCTATATCTAGTACCTCATCTATGTTCCATTTGCATATCAGAAATTGATACCGCACTAAGTTGCATCATCCCCTTACATCCTGATGGGCTCATGAGTCAACCATAAGTTCAAAACTTAGTTTCTTGTCTTATTATAGCATCAATCAGTCATCCAGGTAGATCTAGATTATCCTCCAATACTGAAACATATTCACCATATATCTCTCTGAACACTTCTCTTTGTGATTCTGGTGTATTTTCTCTGGTAGGAAGCACCCCGTCTGATGTCATAGGTATTCATTCTATTCTCATTACATCCTCAAGAGATTGAGCATCAGGGTACTTTGTGATCACCGCTCTAGCTGAATTTGGTCAAAAACTTCAGTCAACTCAAGTACTTACTCACTCTTGTAAAAAACGTATCAAGACTCTAGGAATAAGTTCTGCTTCTCATATAAATTTCTCAATTTTTTCATCTTGACTGAGTAATTCAATACTCACTTCTGGAGTAAAGATATCAGGGTGATGATTTCATGGAACACTCACAACTACAGATGGTTCTTCTTGTTGAAGCACAGCTGGTTCATCATCTTGATTAGCAACTCATGTTCATTCAACTTGTATCGAAGCTCTGAGGAATACTTCTCTTACATTTTCAAAATTTTGTAAAATCTTTCAGCGCGTATTAGATCAATAAATACCGTCGTCTCAGGTCCCTACTGTCCTTTGTAATTCTTTTCTTTCATCTTGTGATAGAGACTCAAATATACTTTTTATATTTTTAATAAATTCTCATACAACTTGTTTTGGAGACATTCATGAAAATATATCATATTTATTGCTCAGCTCCATATAGTTCGCAAATGTATTTGGTCACCTAAGACCGTCTCTTTGGTTTCATGTAAAACCTAATATAGTCTGGAGAGTTTTAACTTCATCACGAGACATTTCAGTCATCTCTTTATATAAAGACATCTCATTTTGTAGCTGCATGCAACTATCTTGAGTTTCTTCATGAATTTCATCACATTCCTTATAGTATTTTTCAGTTAATTTATCCTTTTCATCCTCATCTAAATGAGAATCAGATAAAGCGTCACGAAAATCTGTATACTTACTATGATTTTTTTCGATATTTTGAGATACTTCTACTGACATACATACTTTTTAAGAATATACCTATAAAATAGCATATTTTGAGAATTTTGCAAAAAATACCAGGTTTTTTGATATTTTTTTGCATAAATATATTTTTCCTCTATAATTCATCGCAGTAATTTACGAGCGTATTTTTCTGGTTTATTACATTTTATTTTTATAAAAATACATATATGAGCGTTACTAAGAAAGACAAAGAAGGAATTGTTAAGGATTTTGCAAAAACTAAAGGAGATACTGGATCTGCTGAGGTACAAATTGCTATTCTTACTGCAAAAATAGAAAATCTTAAAGAGCATCTTGGAGAACACAAAAAAGATAATCATTCAAGAAGAGGGATTATGATGATGGTAGCAAAAAGAAGAAAAATGCTTGCATACTTAAAAAGAAAAGATGCAGCAAAATACGAAGAAGTTATATCAAAATTAGAAATTAGAAAGTAATTATTATTCAGTGCGATATTAAAAAAAGCAGTTAGCATATATGCTAACTGCTTTTTTTTATTTAATTTCCTCTACCTTGAATTCAACCATCGAGCCTCAGAGCAAGAATCTCACTCTCTCTATAAATCTATCTACAATGAGATACTCATAATTATTTATCTCTAAACCGATAGTTAATTTTGTTTGAGTAGCGTTGATTTTTTTTGTATGAAGCTCATCTATATTTATTTCCATTGAAAAAAGTGTTTCAGAAATCGTCTTCATCATTCAAATCCTATTTTCCAATATCATAGAAAGTCGAAATAGACTGAGTGATTCTGCTCATTTAACATAAGCGTTCATGAGTCTTTCTTTATTAACTCATAGTAAAACGCTACATTTTCTAGAGTGAATAGTAAACTGCCCTCTAGAATTTATATGCGCAACCATCTGATCAGGGATATTTTCTTTACAACAAGTTTCACAAGTCTTGTAAGCAATATTTTCTTCTCCTCATATAATTACTTCTTTTATAGTTTTTTCCTGTTCTCAAATCTTTTCTACACTTTTAGCTTCCTTAGTTTTCTCATCTTTTTTGGTGTAGTTGATATTCTGAGCCTTGAATATCCTTCTAATAAGAGATGCTGGAGTAATGGAAAAGTTTCAGACTTGTTCTAATAACTGCAGTCTATCCTCCGTATTTAGTTCTCTATCATCAATAACCTTCATAGCAGTAAGGTCCTTATCCAGAGGGGCTTGTCACGACTTTTCTAAGTACTTATTGATTATTTCTTTCCCTCTGTCTCTGTGAGTATCTTTGTCTCATTTTCTCAGATAAGCTTTAATATTGTTCTTTGCTTTAATAGTTTTTACATACCCAAGCCAAAATGGACTTGGATTTCTATTTTTATCGATAATCACCTCGATAATATCTCAATTTTGAAGCTCTTTATCAAGAGGATGAACAGCTCCATTTACCTTGGCTATAGTAATATGATTTCAAAGATCAGTATGTACATGGTACGCAAAGTCTACAGGAGTTGATCAAGTCGGTAGGTTAATAAGATCACCATTTGGAGTAAAAACAAATATCCTATTTTTAAAGGTATCAATTTTCAGTGAACTAATAAGATCCTGGTTTCAAACATTATCAACAACCTCTTTGAGATCGCTTACCCAATCAATATCTGTGGCAATCTTACTTCCTATTTCCTTGTATTCAAAGTGAGCAGCAACTCAGATTTCTGCACGTTTATGCATATCTTGGGTTCTAATTTGTAACTCAGTAGGTTGTTTCGTATATTTCTTTAAAAAACCTACAATAGTTGTATGAAGACTCTGGTATCAGTTAGGTTTTGGCAGAGCTATATAATCCTTGAAACGATATGGGAGTGTATGCCAACTACTATGAATCTCTCAAAGTACCCTATAACAATCTGCAACACTAGGAACTACAATCCTAATTCCATAAATATCATAGAGATCCCTAGGGTGATCTATCCCCTTTCTCTTCATCTTCTTATAGATTGAATACGGAGACTTTACTCTAAAATCTACATTATGAGCAATATCAATTCCCTCAAGAAGTTTTTGAATTTCTAGAATGGCTGAGTTTTGAAATTCCTTTCTTATATCAGATAGCTCTTCCATGTCCTTCAGGAGCTTTGCATAATCATCTCAGTGAAGAACCTTAAAACACTCTTCTTCCAACGAGCTCTTCATACCGTATAAACCGAGTCTACTAGCAATTGGAGCATATATATTAAGTGTTTCTAAAGCAATCCTTTCCCTCTTCTCTGGATTCGGATGGTTCATAAGAGTTTCCATATTGTGCTGCCTATCAGAGAGTTTTATAAATATTACTCTGATATCATCAGCCATAGCAATAAACATCTTTCTGAGACTTCCTATTGCTCTATCCTCTCATCTGTATTTAACTTTTTCCAATTTAGACATACCGTTACACAAGTCAGCAACGTCTTTCCCAAATATTTCATCTATATCCTCATAGGTAAACTCTGTATCCTCAATAACATCATGCAAAAAACAAGCCTGCATTGTCGAAATATCTGGAGAGAGTGATAATAAGATTTGGGTAGCTGCAACTGGGTGAGCAATATATGGTTCTCAAGAAAGACGGATATCAGATTTGTGAGCTTCTCTGGCAAATTCATATGCTTGAATTATTTGCTCCCTGATACTGTTCTCATCTAGTCACTGCATATATGACTGAGCACGAGTAATAATATCCTCTACTTTAAGGTCAATCTCAGTAATGTGTTGCTCGTATGTTTTCATCACTCAATTATAGCATATTTAGGTAAAGATTGAAATTATTTTTTTAGGATTGTTACTATATTCTTTTCATTATCAAAGAGCCTGTTTTCGATAACCATAAATCAGCTAATATCTGCTAGATGAGCAAGTTCAGAAATTGAGAAACTATGGTAAAATCTATCATGATCTCAAAATTTAATATTAAAGTCTGATGATCAAAATTTATTCTCTGTTTTTTTTATTTTTGCGTGCTTATATTTTTCTAAATGAGCTTGAGACTCTAAAGCCCAATTTGTCATATATATTTTTCCATCCGGTTTGCAGACTTGAAATAATTTTTTCATCATTATTTCACGCTGTTCTAGAGTCTCAAGATGATGAAATGAAGCTATTAAAAATATATTATTGAAAGTTTTTTCTCACAGAAGTTTTTGAATGTCTAACATATTTCAAACAGCAAAATTTTCTTCTGGGAAAGAAATCTGGGCCTCATCTATGAGTCAAGATGACATATCCACTCAATAATAATTTTCAATATTTTCAGAGAAAAATAATGTGTACTGTTCTATAAGTCTTCAGCTCCCACATCAAATATCTAAAATACTTCCCTGCTGTAAACATGAGAAAAAATACTCAAGCTCTTCCCACTTCATGTTTTTCCTAGACTTGGAAAAAGTTTTTGCAAAGTTGTTGTAATCAGTAGTCATAGTATTACATTTCTGTAGGTAGAGATATCCCTAGAATATCAAAACTCTCTTCGAGTACTTTTGAAAATCATGCTAATAGTGCTATTCGTGAAGCTTTCAGTTGTATATCTTCTTCTGAAAGAATTTGGACATTATTATAAAAACTAGAGAATTTTTTCGTCATATCGTATACATACTGACATAATATATGGGGATAATAGTCTTTTGCCATATCGTCAATAATATTTTTAAACTCTAGAATATGCTTAATAAGATTAATCTCTTCTTGAGTTTCGAAACTTAGGTTATCAAATACCACTTCTGATCCAGAAGATGAAAGTATTTTTTGCGCTCTAACATAAGCATACTGAATATATGGGCCGCTATTCCCTTCGAAACTCATATATTCATCCCAATCAAATATACTATCACTTGTTCTAGATTTTTTGAGATATCAATATTTTATCGCTCACGTTCAGATTATCCTTGAGAGTACATCTAGTTTCTCTCATGATATATCATCTCGTTTTTCACTTATAATTTCCTCTGCTCTTTTTTCTGCTTCATCAAGAAGTTTTTCTAGTTTTATAATTTTTCACTTCCTCGTACTCATTGCACCATCTTTCAAGGAAATAAAGCCATTATGAGCATGAGTAATTTCTGTAACATCATCATTCAACCATCCTGCCATCTTTGAGATAGTAAAAGTTTGTTTTAAGTGAAGCTGTTGTCTCACATCTACAAAATATAGTATTTTCTTTGGAGCCCAATTGTCCATTCTATATTTCACGCTGGCCAGATCACTCGCAAGGTATCAGTGTGTACCATCACGTTTTTGCAATATACATGAGGGAATATTCATTTCATCTGGAAATACAACTCACACTGAGCCATCATCATTTTTTGTAGCTATTTCTCTATCAATTAATTCTTCAACAACATCATGCATACTGTGAGACAAATTAGGATAGTCCTCCATCTTTGCAAGTCAAAGTCACTCATAGAAACTCTCTCAAATGTTATAGTCTGGAAATACAGATAATCGAGAAAGTTGGATGTTCATAGCCTCTATCGAGGACTTAGTAAACTTTGCCCATATAGACTTCATACTCTCATCTCCAGAAGACAGTTTTTTAAACGCATCTCTAAAACTCATCTCCAAGCCGTCATCGTCCTCTGCTTCATTTGAAATTTGTACATACAGCTCAAATAAATGCTCTACTGCATTGTCACTGAGTTTTTGTTCATCTCAGTATTTATTATACGCAACTATAAGTTTCCCAAATATAATCCCCCAATCTCAAATATGAGAATCAGAGATAACATTGTATCATAGCTTTTTAAAGACATTAATAATAACTTGTCATTGAGTTGGAGTACACATGTGACCGATATGAAGAGGTTTCCCAACATTTGCTCAAATATAATCTATGTAAATAGTTTCACTCTTATTTTTATCAATATCACCGTACAGATTACTACTCATCATGCTTGCAAAACTTTCTGAATAGCTTTCCGAGTTTAGATAAATATTCAGATATGGTCCAGCAACTTCAAGAGATCAGATTTCTGAGATCTTATCAGGGTCATTATCAATAATATTTTTAAGTTCTCATGCAATATCCATAGGAGATTTCTTTAGCTCTTTTCCCAGCATAAAACATCCAAACGCTATATCTCACATGTTTTTCTTAGGGGGAGTTTCAAGCTTAATAACTGGATTATCGATGTTGTACTCTTGCTGTAAGAGAGTAGAGAGATATTTTGATACCTTTTCTTTCATGTTTTTAATTTTAAAAATGTCTATTTATAGGCTAATTATAGAGAAATACTCTAAATTCTCAAGATAAATTAGTATTTTAAAATTTACACATAAAAACAATAAAATTAACATAACAAAATATAACAAATATATAAAATAACTTGCAAATAATACAAATTGTTTACAATATATATTATTAATGTATAAAAATATTATATGTACGAAGATATTCTCAAAAAAAATATAGATTATATTTCAAATATGAAATGCTATAGATCGTATGAAAATGAACTGAGAGATTTGGTCAGCGTGCTAAATAAAAACAAGATAGTTACTATTTCTTGACTCAGGCATACAGGAAAAACAAAACTCATCTACACGCTCCTAAAGAGCACTCAAAGTTTTGGGATAAGTTTTTACTATAATAGTGAAATTGATACGCTTGGAAGTATCAAGACTGATATAGAGTTTATAGTACTTTTCGACCTTTATGTGCGTATACATGGAGTCCCGAAAATAATCATACTTCAAAACACTAATAATATCGATGGTATTAAAAATTTAATATCAAAATTTTATGCTACAAAAAAATATAAAATTATTCTTGTATGAAATAGTATTAAAGTTGAGGGAGTTTCTGATATAAGCTTATATCCACTTTGAATGGGTGAAAATATAAGCACTTCCCTACTCTGATGAATACCAGAAGTGAGAATTGCTTGAGACTTACATTATAAATCCTTTCTCCTGTCAGCTCTGAGGAATGATATCATATCAAGAGATATACTCGAAGCGTATAATATAAAAAATATCTCACTTTTCTATAGCGTGATATGATATATTGCTATGACTAGTGGATATTATTCACTCAGAGAGATTCATAGAAATCTAAAATCACATGATATAGACGTATCGTTAATAACAATGATTGACTATATAAATGCTGCTCTCAATACAAAATTTCTCTCCAAATGTGAGAGGTTTGATGTGAAAGCTAATAACAGTATTAATTCAAAAGTTCAGTATTTCTTTGGAGATGTATGACTCAGGAGTAGTTTTTCTTGAGACTCTGTAGATTTGCGTGAAAATCTCATCTACATAGAGTTACTCAGAAACTGATACGAGGTATCATGAGGAATAAACGGGAAGTTCATATTTGAGTTTTATGCAACAAAGCAAGAAAATACTCTAGCAATAGCCATCGATAACTCTCAGGATAAACTAGAAATTCGAAAAACAGCGCGGAAGCTTGCAAAGCTCTGAGATTCATCAGATAAATACGTAATCGTAGAAAACAAAAACTCCCTCACTATGAGGAAGTTTGAAGAGTCTTGAGTAAAGATTATTGAACTATGAGAATTGATAGAAATTATTTAAAAAAGATTTGCATATATTTTATATTCGTATATACTGCGTGTATAAAAACTATTATTAATAAAATACATATGGGAAATACTGATTTTGAAAAACAGGTATTAGAGAGTCTTTCCGAAATTAAAACCGATGTTTCTGGACTCAAAACAGATGTCTCTAGCTTACATGGGAAGTTTGACCGACTGGATGATAGACTTGATAGTGTAGAAGAAAACTTAACCCAAGAAATTCGTGTTCAATGAGCATACCTCAATCAGGCTTTTGATAGAATGAGTTACATGCAAAGTACTGGACAGTACGGTTCTAAAAAATAAACTGTTTTTTCACTAAAAGTTCTTAATATATATTGAGAACTTTTTTTGTTTAGATATATATAGTAGATCTTCTACATCAAATCAGTAAGTGAGTTCAAAGGTTTTAATGTATTCTCTTGTTTCTCTTTTTGAGCAGTTTTAGATATTTCATTTCTTGGAGGAGTAGGAGTATTTCATTTTTCTTTCTTTTTCTACTTGTTCTAGATATCTCTAATACTCATACCAGCTCTTTTTTTGCTTGCATATTTTTTTCCTATTAAAATATATTTATCTTATTATATTCATTTCCCTTAAAAAAAACAAAAACTCCCTCACTATGAGGAAGTTTGAAGAGTCTTGAGTAAAGATTAT
>JAJOLH010000010.1 GCA_021129415.1 Candidatus Altimarinota bacterium
AGTTGAAAAATTATATTTGGTATTCCCACGGAGAATTGAACTCCGATCTCAGCCTTGAGAAGGCCGCATCCTAACCATTAGACGATGGGAACATAGAAAAGAAGAGCTTTGAAACTCTTCTTTTTATTGTAGCTATTACGCTGCGAGTTTTGCCCTTAGCTCTGCTAGAGTCATTTCATCAATGTCAGTAGTAACACCTGTTGCTCTTGCTGTACCCATGATAGTTTTCATAGCTCCTGCTAGATCGTATGCGTTGAGATCAGGCATTTTTTCTTCTGCAAGTTCTTTGAGCATATCCATAGTTAGATGTCCTACTTTGTCTTTTTGTGGTACTCCTGAACCTTTTTTGAGGTTAAGTTTACTTTTTACAAGTGTAGATGCTGGTGGTTGTTTTACGATGAATTCAAAACTTCTATCTTCGTAAACAGTGATCACAACAGGAAGTTTAACTCCCATTTTATCTTTTGTTCTTTCGTTAAATTGAGATGTGAAATCTTGGATTGGTACTCCGTATTGTCCAAGAGCTGGACCTACTGGAGGTGCTGGATTTGCTTGTCCACCAGGAATCTGTAACTTAATCAGACCTTTTATTTCTTTTGCCATGTGTAAAATTTAGATTAAAAATATTCTCTGTTCTCTTCTTTTGTATGAAAGGGGAGATGTCACGAGAGTGACAGAGGGGATAATGAGTAAAAATATAGGTATTTTTTATAGTGACGGAATACTGGGTAATTGTATCTCCCCCAAATCCATATATTTTTGCCTGCGTCCCTGAAGAAACGAGGACTTTAGAAGCGAGCGTATTCTATAAAAAAGAGAAATAATTGCAAATTTATTTTTTGTTTATCTATTTGGGTCACTACTTACTATTTGTTCTTCATAAAATGATGCTACAACTTGTATCCCTACATGCTCTGCTCAGGCAAAGAATAATCCTTGTCCAACTGCAGAATTTAGGAGAATATATTTTTCTTGTTCTGTGAGTTTGAAAATATTTTGGAGAGAATCTATAGAGGCTGATGACTGTTTGAGGAGTACTTGGATAGATGAGTTGGTGATGATAGGTTTTCCAAATTTACTTGCTGCAAAATCCTCAACATCTTGAGTAATAGTTGTCACTCAGAGGTTATATTTACGAGCACGTTTTACGAGACCAAAGAGGAATTTTGCAGAATCATCATGTTGCATGATATTCCACGCTTCATCAACTACGAGGATACGTTTTTTATTACTCGAACGAACCATGTTCCAGATATAGTTGAGTATAACATACATAGTTGTTGGACGAAGAACATCATCGAGATCACGAACTGAGAATACTTGGAGTCATTCTTTGAGGTCAATATTTGTACGCTTTGAGAATATACCAGCAAATATTCAGCTTGTATATTTTTCCATACGAATTACGAGAGATTTGGCTCCATCCATCGTATCTAAAACATCTTGGAGATCCTGCATGATAGGGATCTCTTTTCCTATGATATTGTCATCTTCTATAGTGATTCATTTGAGAGAATACGCAGTCATGAGAGCCTTTTCCATGATTGATTCTTCTTCTGGATTGAGCTGTCCTAGTAGGAGATTCATGAGTCCTAATAGATTGATTACGGCTGATCTGAGGAGATCTCATGGTTTTTCGTCATGATCTTTCATCCCAAGTGGGAGATCAAAAGGGTTGATTCTCTCATTTGAGTTAAGAGAAACATCAAGATAACTTCCTCATACAGTATCTACTAAAGGTCTATATTCATTTTCAGGATCAATTACTATAACATCTATCCCCATCATAAGCATCCTGAGAACTTCAAGTTTTACTGCAAATGATTTACCAGAACCTGATTTGGCAAATACAACCATATTAGCATTCTCACTTTTAAATCTATCATAGAGTATGAGAGAATTGTTATGAGTATTTACTCAGTAGAGTATCCCATCGTCATGAGATAAGGTACTTGATGAAAAAGGGAAGGTTGTAGAGAGACCTCACGTTGAAATATTTCTATACACACCTAAATCATCCTTAGCGAAAGGACCAGTTGAAATAAATCCTTGTTCAGCTCTGAGATATGATTGTTTTTGTAGTACATTTCGTCCAGCAAGAATAGTTTCTATATCTTTTCATATTCTCGTGAGTTGATCCTCACTGTCAGCGTATACCGTGATATAGAGCCCCATATGGAAGTATTTTTCCATACCTCTTGTGAGTTTTCCTCGCAGTTCTTCTACATCTTGGATTTGCGCTTCGAGTCCTGGATCATTAATAAGGCCTTTTTCTGCATTGATACTTCGCTCTGAGTGAAGCTGAGTAAGTCTCTTTCTGAGATATTTTTGTACAAATGCTGATTCTACAGGGTAAACGTAGAGACTCATATCAAATTTAACATCCCAGTTGATTACTGGAGAGAGCCAATTTCCCTCTAAAAAGTTTGGATACGAGTATACAAAGAATGTCTTCGCGTAGGTATTATTGATTCTGATCTTATCTTGATGTACTTTCATAAATGCCGGAGCAATAGCATCTTTAACATAGGCAAGTGCCGCCTTGTAGTCTTTTTCAGCTTTGAGGATTCATTTATTTTCACTCGTATCTGTTTTAGACTTTTTACCTGATTTTTTAGATTTCTTAGTGTCTTTTTTAGTGTCTTCAGCTTTTTGCTCTGAGGGCAAAAAACCACTAGTATCACCAGTATATCGTTTTGATACGAGTTCTATGAGTTTTTCTTGATTGGGCAAAAGTAGTTTTTATTTCTATAATTATATGTCCATATACTACTTTATGATAGGGCTTTGTAAAGCTGCAAGAGAGAGTTATGCTTTACAATATAAAAAAGAGAGGATTTGTTATATATCCTCTCTTTTTTATTATCATGTTATTTTGTCCATTTCCAGTCTGTGATAAAGTCTTCTTGCATCTCTTCACTACAGTCATCAGCCTCTATGTAATCAGGAGATTCGTACTGAATAGTTACGAGAGTAACATCATCGAGTTGCACATATTGATATCCCATAAATTTAGAAAGAGCTATAGAAACATTTTTAAAAATACTTTTAGCAGTACGGATTTTATGAGCTCCGATTCTAGGGGAGTCTTCTATTGTTCGTACTAGGAGATCTTCTCCAAACATGTTTTCACTCCCGTCTCGTTTTGGTTTATCTATAGCTTCTGTTATCCCATCACTATAGAGAATAATTACATCATTTGGTTCAAAAGATATTTCTCTCTCTTTGAGAAGTTTATGAATATTTTTTGTCATTCATAGGGCAACACCTCCTGATTTAATTCTGTGACATTTTTGTTCTTTATGTTTGTATATCATGAGATACTCGTGACCCGCTCAAGTCATATACATTTTTTGTTCTTTTTCATTCCATCTGACCATCAGCACACTCATGAGGAGATTTGCCTTTACTCGAGGTTTAATAATATCGTTTGTGAGAGCAAGGATATGATTTCATTTATGAGTTACTTTGGAGTATCAGCTCACAAGAGCATTTACCATCATCATGATAAAACCAGCTCAGATCCCATGTCCAGTCGCGTCACCTACATATATATAGTGATTTTCTCATTGCGTTATTACATCATAACTATCTCACCCTATTTCTGCAGCTGGGACTGACTTTGCCACTATTTGTAGGTGAGGAATTTTTGGGAGTTTCTTTGTGAGGAGCTTTCCTTGTATTTCTCCAGCGAGATCTACCTCTGATTTGATTTCTTTTCCGTGTAAAAACTCTAACTTAATATGTTTAAGGGTTCCAAGTGTTTTAGTAAAAAATAGAAGTATATAGTTGAGATGAGGATTAGTAGTGCGATGCATCTTTATGTCACTATCCTTGAGGGAACCAACGAGAAACCTCTTAATCGTATATTCTAGTTTTTTAATTGGGCTATCATAAAATACAAAAATTACTCATTTTATAAGTAAGAATTGTAACACAATGAATAGTCCTCACATAAACATCCAAAAAGCTGATATTGACTCTCAGATTCTTATTTGCAGTACAAGGAATCAAAAAATACTGATGCTGATTGACAGAAATATGAGAAAACTTGATACGTATTTTGCGGAATTCATATATTATTTTTACTTTATTTATATTATGGTAGCACTCTTTGAGAAAAATTGCAAAAATATGGGGACATTTTTTTGTTTTCAACAGGACTTGGGTAAGTCCGTTTGCAACGCAGGGTAATGGGCTTATAATTTATGTACTAAAAAAATATAGAAAAAAGAGTTTTCTCTTATTTAAAGGGAAAAATCTAGTATAAAAAAAATGAACAAAAACATATTAACTCTTACTTAAAAATAATATAAAATGGCCTCGGAAAATATAATTACATCGATAGACATAGGAACATCAAAAATTAGAACACTTGTTTGAAGTTTTGCGAGTGAAAAATCTCGAGATTTCCATGTACTATGAGTTGGAGTATCAAACTCTTACGCAATCCGAAAAGGAAATATCCTTGATATGGAAGAATTTAAATCAAATCTTGATAGCTCACTAGAAGAAGCTGAAAAAATGTCAGGAGAACAAGTAACAGGAGTAAACCTATCATTTAACTCATCATCATTTGATGTAGTAACAAGCAAAGGGATTATCGCAGTCTCAGGAGATGAAATCTCTTCAGAGGATATTGATAGAGTATTAGAAATGGCTCGAAACGGAGTTGATCTCCCAAACAGAGAAATTCTCAAAGTAGTCCCTGAGTACTTTATAGTAGATTTAGAAGAAGGAGTTAAAAACCCGATCTGAATGTCAGCTCGAAAGCTCGAAGTCATTGCTAATATTTTCTCTATGAATAAGAATATTCTAGGAAATATGAAAAAAGCAGTAGCAGATGTTGGAATAGAAGTATATGATATATATCCAAATCTACTTGCCAGCGCTGAGGGAGTTCTCACTAAAAGACAAAAAGAACTTTGAGTTGTGTGTATAGATATAGGGGCTTCAACAACAGGTATTACTGTTTATGAAGAAGGAGTATTAAAATTTTCAAGCGTTATACCTATAGGTTGAGATAGTGTTACAAACGATATTGCTCTGTGAGCGAGAACCTCTATTGATGTTGCTGAAAACCTCAAAATAAATCACTCAGCACTCTGACTTGAAGAAGGAGTAGACAAAGAAGTAGAAATCCCACTTAATGAAATTATTCAAAGTGAGGAGGGAAGTATTACAAATCTATACCTTTCTCAAATAGTATCTGCAAGATATGAAGAGATACTCTACTTCATCTCAGCGGAACTTAAAAAAGCTTGAAGAGATGGTATGCTTCCAGAGGGAGCTATCCTCGTGGGGTGAGCTGTGAAACAACAATGACTTGTCGAAGTAGCAAAAAAGATTTTGAGACTCCCAGTATTTATTGGACTTCCAGTAGAGAAAGAAGCCCTCAGTGAAACCTCTATCTCAGACCCTGTATTTGCTTGAGTAGTAGGAAACTTAATTCTTTGAAATAGATATTCATATGGAGGCTCTCCACTGAATATCAACTTTGGATGAATTCTAGAATCTATAAAAAAAGTATTTAAAAAGATACTTCCATAGAGCAAAATAAAAAACAAAAATTAACTTTAATTTACATTTACATTATTATTACAAGATTATGACCATGAGAGACGACAAACTAAAAAGCTTACTTTCTAGCAAGGCTCCAAAACCAAACGTAGGACCAGAAGAAGTAAAATTATCTGGATCTATTTCACCAGTTGCAAGTATTAAAGTAGTTGGGGTAGGATGAGGATGACAAAATGCAGTAAATAGAATGATCGAAGCAGGACTTGAAGGAGTAGACTTTATAGTTATGAACACTGATGTTCAAGCTCTCTATGGATCACTAGCAGAAAAGAAGATTAACCTGGGTAAAATGATTACTGGAGGACTTGGTGCTGGTTCTAGTCCAGATGTTGGTAAAAAGGCAGCTGAAGAATCAAGAGAAGAAATCAAAGCAAACCTAGAAGGTGCTGATATGGTTTTCATTACTTGTGGACTTGGTGGTGGTACTGGTACTGGTGCTGCTCCTGTAGTTGCAGAAGTTGCTAAAGAGCTTGGAGCTCTTACAGTAGGTGTTGTTACTCGACCATTCAGCTTTGAAGGGCAAAATAGAACATCAAAAGCCATGGACGGTTTTGATGAACTCAAAGAAAAAGTAGATACACTTATCACGATACCAAACGATAGAATTCTTTCTATTATTGATAAAAAAACTCCACTTCTTGATGCATTCTCTATTGTAGACGAAGTTCTTAATCAAGGTGTTCAAGGTATTTCAGACCTTATTACTCAACCAGGTCTCATCAATGTTGACTTTGCAGATGTACGATCAGTTATGAACTCAGCAGGATCTGCTCTCATGGGTATAGGTTACGGTTCAGGAGAAAATAGAGCTATCGAAGCTGCTAGATCAGCGATTGACTCTCCACTTTTAGATTTATCTATTGCTGGAGCTCAAGGTCTACTTTTCAACATTACTGGTGGGACTGACCTCTCAATGTTCGAAGTTGATGAAGCTGCAAAAGTTATCACTGACTCAGTAGATGGAGATGCTAATATCATCTTTGGTGCAACTATTAGAGAAGACTACGAAGGAGAAATTAAAATCACTGTAGTAGCGACTGGATTTGATGCTAATACAAATCAAAAATTCATCGAGAAAAAATCAGAGGCTAACAGAAACCTCGGAGGAACATTTGGAAAACGATCAGTAACAGACTCTAGAGTTATGCCATCACAACAACAGTCTGCTCCAGAAGCAGGGAATATGCATAACGGAGAAGATCTTGATATTCCTTCATTTCTAAGAAAGAAGAAATAAATCATATTTTCTTGCAATAAAAAATAAATACCTATAATTACTCTTGTAAATAAGAGGAAAGGAAGCGAAGATTTGGAAACAAGTCTTCGTTTTCTTTTAAAAAATATTTAGATACTAATTAAAAATACATGTTAGACGTACAAAAAATACAGGCAGCTATCAATATGATTGCAGCTGAAAAAAAACTCCCAAAACAAAAACTTGTGGAGATTATAGAAGCAGCACTCAAGACTGCATATAAAAAAGATTTCGGAGACAAGGATGAGAATGTAAATGTACATTTTGATTTAGAATCTGGAGAGCTAGAAGTTTCTGTTGAAAAAACTGTAGTAAAAGTGGTAGAAGATCCACATACTGAGATCTCTTTTGAAGACCTTGGTGATGACGCTGATGGTTTTAGTGAAGGGGACGTGATAGAAATAGATGTTACAGATGAACTTGATACTGATGGAGATGTATTTGGACGTATAGCTTCACAAGCTGCAAGACAAGTAATTATCCAAAAAGTGGCTGATAGTGAAAAAGAAAAAATCTACGACCTATTTGCAGGAAAAGAAGGGGAAGTAATAAACATGAGAGTAGACATAGTAGAAGGTGGAAAAGTAATATTTGATTACAATGGGAATCAAGTAGTACTCCCAAGATCAGAGCAAGTTTCTAGAGATAGTTATGTTGCTGACAATAGATTATACCTCTATGTTGCAGAAGTTTCAAAAGAAGAAAATATGCTTCCAAAAGTTATTCTTTCAAGAAAGAGAGCAGAGCTCGTACCTGCTATATTTGCAGAATATGTTCCAGAGATTGCAGAAGAAGTAGTGAGTATAGATGCGGTTGTAAGACATCCTGGAGTAAAAACAAAACTCCTTGTTAGTTCAAGCTACGAAGAAGTAGACCCAGCAGGGACTCTCATCGGTCAAAAAGGTATGAGAGTAAAAGCAGTTATGGAGGAGCTTTCAGGAGAAAAAATAGATATAGTACCAAATAGTGGAGATATCAGAGATGTTATTGCTAGAAGTTTAACTCCAGCAGAAGTTGTAAGGGTAGAAGCTGGTGAAGAAGAAGATTCGTATACAGCATATATCCCATTTGGAGAGAGAGCAAAAGCTGTGGGGAGAGGAGGTATAAATGTTCACCTAGCTTCAGAGCTTACTGGATGTAGGATTTCACTAGAAGAGCTTGAACAAACAGAAGAGCAAAAACAAGAAGAAGTACAACAAGCAGCAAATGACAACAATGCTCCTGAACATAAAGATGTAGCATAATGAAAGTCATATTTCTACAACATGTTTTGCACGTAGCTAAACAATGAGAAATCAAAGAAGTATCATCTGGGTATGCCTCTAATTTTTTATTACCAAAAAAATTAGCAAAACCGTATACTCAAGACGTAGCTCATAGTATTCAACAGACTGAGCAAAAAAAAGAAGCTGAAAGAAGAATTTTACTATGAAATAAACAAGAGCTTGTTGATACGCTCTCATGAGAAGTGTTTTCATTTAAACTTACTTGATCATGAGAAAAAGTATATTGAAGTATAGCTCCTAGAGATGTCGCAGAGTATATTTCAAAAAAATATAAAATCCCAGTAACTAAAAAACATATTGATTTTGGATGAGTGCACTCTGCTCTTAAAACTCTATGAAAACATGATATTTATGTAGATTTTGGTGAAAACTATGCAGCAAAAGCACTTGTAGAAATAACTGTGAAATAAATGAGTTATATAGCTATAGATCTAGGAAATAAAAGGGTAGGTATTGCGACTTGTACTGAAAATATAGCATTTCCAGAGGCTGTTATCACTCGAACAGAGGTAGTTGGGTGGCTAAAAAAGTATTTCAAAAATAATGCAGGAGTAGAAAAAATAGTAGTATGACTCCCCTATGATTTATATGGAAAAGATACAAGACAGTTAGATAAAACTCTGAAATTTACCCAAAAATTAAAAGATATTTTCCCAGAAAAGAGTATTATTGGCCATGATGAGAGGTTTTCGAGCTTTCAAGCATCGCAGTGATTTAACGATCATAGAGACGATATCGCTGCCCAATGTATTCTTCAATCGTATATTGATAGTATAAAAACGTAGATATTACATTACTAAATTAAATAAAAATATGGATATATTATTATGGGGAGTAGTTCTGGTGATTGCGTTATTTGGACTTGTTAAATCGGCAGATTATTTCACTCTATGAGCTGAAAAGTTTGGTCTTTATTTTGGTATGAGTAGCTTTATAGTTGGGGCTACAATCGTTGCTATTTGAGGAAGTATGCCAGAACTGGCAACATCTCTCTTATCTGCGCTTGATGGGAAAACAAGTTTTGCTGTAGATAATGTAATTGGATCTAATATTGCAAATACTCTACTCATCTGATGAATTTCTGCTATTACCGTTTGAACCCTTACAGTAAAAAAGAAGCTTATTGATGTAGATCTTCCTTTCTTCTTTATATCATCAGCTTTATTTGTACTGTTTATATCTGACGGTATATTTAACTATAAAGAATGAATTATTAGTCTTGTTATGCTTGTATTGTATATATTTTATACACTTTCGGATACTACAGATGACGAAGAGAATGCAAACTCACCAAAAGAATTTAAAACTATTTGGATGGTATATATTTTGTGTGGAATAGTGGGGATATTTATTTGAGCAAAATATACTATAGAGTCAGTTACAAAACTTTGAGAGTTATTAGATATATCCCCATCTATTATTACAATGCTTGCCGTGGCAATAGGGACGAGTCTTCCTGAACTCATTATATCAGTTCGCTCAGCAATGGCTTGAAAGCATTCAATTGCTCTTGGTAATATATTTGGTTCTAATACCTTTAATGTTCTTGCTGTTGTAGGTGTCCCATCACTCTTTACTACGCTAACAGTATCTGATAGCGCGTTACAGATATGAGTTCCATTTTTTATTGTAGCTACCTTAGGTTTTATATTTACTACAAGTGACAACACTATTCAAAAGTGGGAAGGTATGGCATTACTTATTCTTTATTCAACATTTATTGCTAATATTATTGGTTGGATGTAAGATAACCCTAAATATATAAATTCAAATAAAACTCTTTATTACTGCATAATAAAGAGTTTTTTAATGCATTGACTTTTTTTATATAGAATATTTAGTGTATTTTTTTGACATAATTACAAATTCATGATTTAATATATATGTACTCTTAATTATACACTAATATAAACATTATGAAATATGTAAACAAAATTATTGCAAGCGTAGCAATACTCGCTCTTTCTTTCTACTGAATCACTTATTCTGGAGATCTAGGAGTAAATGAAATAAAAGTAATTGATGATAGAACACTAAGTGTTACTCTTTCTGAGAATCCTAACCTAGAAATCTGAGAAATAGAAGCTGAAATTACTATCCTAAACGATGTTGACCTTAGATGAGGTTTTATGGTAGAAGATAATGCATTTGGAGTGGAACTACTACTTGAAAACGCTCTTATGCCAAATACTACTTATAGTCTACTCTCAGTTTCAGGTGCAGAGGGAAGTATCGATTTTACGACAGGTCAAGATGTAGAATGATTTACTGCTGATAACATCGCAAGTAGCGAAGATCAGGATGTTGACTCTATAGAAGTAATTGATGATAGAACTATTTTGATCGAATATAGACAAGAACTAACTTCAAGCTCATTCGAGTACAAATTACTAGCTGAAAGTAATATTGTAAAAATTGAAAAACCAGACTATTTCATTGCTGAATTAATTATTAGCGTAGAACCCCCATTTATATCAGAACAAGACTATATTCTTATGTTTATTGATATCCAAGATGTTGAAGGAAACTATCTTCAATTTGATACTGGTATATATGACTTTACTACTCCAGACTTAGACATACAAAGTGAAATGATGGATGATATGAGCTCTGCTAGCTGATCAGAGGACACACTAGGAGAAGAAATTATGGAAGACATACTAGAAGTAATAGAGACAGATGAAACGAATACTATTAGTGATGATAATCTTGCATGAGAACTAGAAGTTGAGCTAGAGGCTGCATGAGATGAGATATCTCTTGAAAAAGATGGTAAATCAGAAATCGATACTCTAGAAGTTGCTGGTTTGGCTACAGAAACTCCTGACACAGGAGCCCAAACATGGGTATTAATTTTTCTAACATTAGTTATAAATAGTTTCTACTATTTATCGAGAAGAAAGACTAAACTTTGAGCTCTGTAGTTTGATTAACTTAGTAAAAAGTGTTCTAATAATATAGAACACTTTTTTATTTATAAAATAGATATATGCAAAATGTAATTAAGTCAGAACACCTACTCAGAGATCAATTGCTACAAGTGATGATAGATAATAAGGGGAGTGATATGTATATCACTACATGAACTCACCCATGAATCAAAATATCAGGTGAAATCACGAGTATAGATGGAGATATGCAGGAGCTAAGTTGGAAAGATACTTTAGAGTTTGCACAATCACTGATTAATGAGAAACAACATGATAAATTACTAAAAGAAAAGAACTTAGATTTTTCGTTTTCTTTTGCATGAGCTCGTTTTAGATGAAATGTATCGTTTCAGATGTGAAACTATATGATCGTTATACGTCTGCTCAATACTGAAATACCAGATATAGATAGTCTCTGACTCACAGAAGTCTATAAAGACGTAACAAAGCTAGGTCAATGACTAGTGCTTGTTACAGGACCAACAGGTTCAGGTAAGACAACTACTCTGGCAGCAATGATCAACTTCATAAATGAAAACTATAAGAAACATATCATTACAATAGAGGATCCTATCGAATACGTGCACAACCATAAAAATTCTATCGTAGAACAAAAAGAGGTAGGAAAAGATATTCCTAATTATGAAACAGCTCTCATAGGAGCTATGCGTCAGGCTCCTCAAGTGATACTTTTTTGAGAAATGAGAAGTAAAGAGGAAGTCGAAATGGCTCTTACGCTCGCTGAAACTGGTCATCTTGTGTTTTCAACACTCCATACTCGGAGTGCATCACAAACAATTTCTCGTATTATTGATATATTTTCAGAACATGAAAAAGAGCAAGTACGAATGCAACTTTCTGATGCTCTTGTAGCTGTATTTTCACAACGACTTCTTAAAAAAATGGATGGTACGGGTGTTCATATGGTAAAAGAGATTCTCTTGAATAATTCTGCAGTATCGAATCTGATTAGGGAGAATGATATTCATCAAATACCAACGACTATACAAATGGGAAAACGAGAATGAATGCAACTCTTAGAAGATGATATTATACATCTCATACAAATGTGAGAAATTACGGTAGAAGAAGGTATGAAGTATGCTAATAATTCTAGACTTATCAAAGAATCCGCGTAATTAATAAATAAAAAGAGCCTTTTAGGACTCTTTTTATTTATTAATAGATTCAAGGACTAGCTATTCAAATACTATCGTTATTTACTCAGTTAGGGTATCAGGGGGCAGCTACAAGACCATTTATGTCTCACTCCCCAATTTTGAGATATGTTCATTTTACTATTGCATCATAGGTGCCAGCTTCATTTTTTGTTTGACCGACAATTTGGTAGTAAGTATGCTTTAATTCTGAAGGATCATAAATGATAGCAGCTATGTATTGATTTTCTTCTGAATCGACAAAATCATTGTTATTTTGCTTTATAAATGGAAAATTAACATTTCCTACATTGTATACTCCGCTTCAAATAAGAGCTCAACTGGCAAAAGTTCATGATGAAACAGCAGTTCCATGAGATCCGATATCAGTAACTAGATCAGTAATAGTGAAAATATCACTTTCTGTAGATGCAGATTCGATAGCTGAGACGAGGGTTCGCAGGTCAGAAGATACTTTAGAATTCTTAGCATCTTGTGAATATCCTTGTAGTGATATAAATGCAATAGTACCAAGAATGGCAAGAATAGTTATAACAACAATGAGTTCAACAAGAGTAAAAGCAGATGTTTTTAGTTTCATATAAATATGTTATTTTTAATTACATCTAGTATATGAAAAATGACAGATACAACAAAAAACTCCCCTTGACGGAGAGCTTTTTATCTTAATAATCTTTAGAAGATTATGAATCGTAGAGACCATTTGCATCCATTCCTTTTGTTGAGTTAGTTACTCCAGTTCCACTAATAACAGTAGTTCCTGAACCAACATCAACAAGACCAGCTGCATCAACTCCAGAAACAATTTGTAAGTAATTACCTTTTACAACTGCATCGTATGTACCTGCAGTATTTTTTGTTTGACCAACAACTTGGTAAAAAGTATTATCTGAATCACTAGGATCAGAAACATAAGCAGCTATATATTCATTTTTTTCTGGATCTTTAAAGTCTTCACCATTTTGTCTTAGAGCGACAAAATCGATTGCTCCAACTTCAAGAGCACCACTAGCCATAGTTACACCAGAAGCAAAGAATTCTCCAAGTCCTACTGCTGTACCTGCTGTACCTACACTTGTATCAACAAGCTTATTAAGAC
>JAJOLH010000006.1 GCA_021129415.1 Candidatus Altimarinota bacterium
TTATTTCGCTATTTACTTTTTGAATACACAGGGATTAAGACAGAGATTAATAAGCTAGAAATACAGCAAAAAGAGAGATGACAAAAGTCCTGATTAGAGAGGTTTAAAAATGCCTCTAATAAAATTCTCGAACACCTATCACACAGGAGTTATTGGCTTTAAATACAAAAAAAGAACTTCAATTAAATTGAAATTCTCGTTTAAATCGCAAATGGTGGGTCATCCGGGGCTCGAACCCAGGACCTTCCCCTTAAAAGGGGGCTGCTCTACCAACTGAGCTAATGACCCATACAATGAAGCTTGCGTATTCTATAAAAAATAGTGAAAAGCGCAAATTTTTATACTACTTTTTTTCTAGGGTGTAAAACAGAGTCTTTATACTCTACAACATATCGTATCACATCTCCATCAAAAAGAAAAATATCCTGCTCTGTTGGAAAATCATACTCTCCCCATACCCTTTGTCCATCCGAGAGTCTCTTTAGTACTACCTCATCTTGAAACAGGAATACTTTCTTAGGAAACAACTCTAAAATATCTAGTTTTTTTGAGTCCTCCACATCATCTAAACGAGTAGAAAGAGAAATATCTAATCTACCAACTCAGATGCGTCTCAGGGCTGATAAATACCCTCCAGTACCAAGTATTTCTCATAGATCATGAGCTATAGATCTAACATAGGTCCCAGCACTTACTGATATCTCAACTACAAGCTTTGGATACTCAAAAGATACAATCTTATATGAGAGTATTTCAGCTTTTCGCTCTTTCATAACTATGTCTTCTCCTGCTTTTACCCTCTCTAAAGCTCTCTTTCCATTTATTTTTAGAGCAGAGTATTTTGGTGGAACCTGTAATATATGACCATGAAAATGCTCTTTAAAAATTTCTTCTAATTTTTCAGTAGTAATACTAGTTTTAGATTCTTGTTGCTTTAGCACGGGTATATAGTTCACTTCACTATCACTATCATAGGATGGAGAGCTTCCATCTAGCATAATATCTGCCAGGTATGATTTAGAGTCTTTTTCTACGTATGGTATGAGTTTAGTATACTGTCCTATCGCTACGAGTAGACCACCTGTTGCAAGGGGGTCTAGAGTGCCACTGTGACCAATTTTCTTAACTCATAAAATCTTTCGCATATCGCGAAGTACCTGAAAACTCGTTTGCCCTGTTGGCTTATCTATAAAGAAAAATGCATCCATTACTCATAGTTATAATCCCCATATGAATTAAAGAATTTAGGTTTTGTTGATATACCTAGGTCTGGTTGTGTGAAAGAAAAAGTTCTAAAATTAAAGTATCCTAAATCCACCAGTACCTTTCCTCTGATTTCTGATGGTCCGATATAGTTTGTTCTGACACTACAACTCTGAAAACACGTTCTCGAGTCTGTTGAGTGATTTCTGTTGTCTCACATTACAAAATACCTATTCTCTGGGATTACATATAGGTTCTCATTTTTATCTCCTCTGATTGTAGTATTATTTTCATTATCATCCGATAGATACCCAGCTTCATTTAACTCTATAAAGCCGTCAGCTCAAAGAGCCTTAATATATACTTTTCCGTTTTCAATCTTCAGAGTCTCTCCTGGTAAACCGATAAC
This sequence comes from Candidatus Altimarinota bacterium, assembly GCA_021129415.1. Taxonomy (GTDB): domain Bacteria; phylum Patescibacteriota; class Gracilibacteria; order BD1-5; family UBA6164; genus JAACSU01. Next base: position 1,613 of record JAJOLH010000006.1, read on the forward strand.
ACGCTTGATGAAATATTTTCTATCCTCACTCACTCATGGTGCAAATACTACAACATCTCCCCTCTCTACCTCTTGAAGTTTTCACACAAGAGGGATATCTCTATATGAGAGTCTATCTACTATAATAAACTGCTTATCATAATATGACTCATACATTGATTGCCCATTGATTTTAAAAGGCATAATAAGAAATGTTCTCATCACAAGAACAATAACAAGTATGATAATAATATCTTTCAAAAAATCTAGAGCCTCTCCGGTAAAGTCTTTCACAGATAATAATATATAATATAAATTTCCTGTATTATAAAGTCCTTTTAAGAAAAACAAAAAGATAAACGAGAAAAAGACACTCAAAAAAACAGAGTATGGTAGCTACCATACTCTGCGTAAAAGATTATTTTTCATCATCGGCCTTGAGCCAATCTGGGATCTTCATACCATCATCCCATAGTTCTTCTTTTTTGTTGGCTTTTTTATCAGGTGAAGCTTCTGTTTTTACTTTGGAATCTTCACTTGGTTTTTCCTGAGTTTTTTTAGCTTCTTCTACCTTAGAAATTTCTTTTTTCGGTATAGGTTCTTTTGTTGTTTGAGCTTCTACAACTTCATTTTCCTCCTCTACATTTACTGATTTTTTAGATGCATCTGTAGGTGTCTTTTTTTCTTCTTTAGGTTCATCAAAACTCCCTTTTAGCCAATCAGGTACATTATCATCTGAGAGAACTGCCTCTTTGGTATCAGGGGTTTTATCTTTATCTCCTAGAGCTATCGTCTTTTCCTCTTTGAGATCAGGAGTTTTAACTATTGGTTTTTCTGTAACTGGTCTTTTAACTTCTTCTACAGACTTTTCAGGTTTCTGAGTAGATACTTCTTTCTTGGTATCTGCTATATTTCCTTTGCTCACCTGCTTCTTCTCAGCTTTGTCTTCTAGAGGTTTTGTGCTAGGTTTAGTATCTGGTATTGGTGCTTTTTCTTCTTTTTTTGGTGTATCAAAACTGCCTTTCAACCAATCAGGTACTTTTTCCTCAGATTCTAATTTAGTATCTTTTTCTAAATCAAAGGATTCTTCTTTTACCCCTTGGTTTTTAGTATCGTTTGATTTCGGAGCTGTAACAGGTTTAGTTTTCACCTTTTCACTAGCATCTTTTAGAGGAGCTTCTTTATTTAATGTTTTTTCACTCACTGCTACTTTTTCTTTGACTGCAATCTTTTCACTAGGTAAAGGTTTTTCAGCTTCGTCAGAGAAGTTTCATTTTAACCAGTCAGGTACTTGGTCTGCATCTTTATTACTCTCTGGAGTTTTTTCCGAGGAAGCTTCAAATTTCACTGGAGTATCTACTTTCTTTTCTTCTTTTGGAGTTGATAATATGTCTGATTGTTCTACTCAGAGTTCATCTGAGAGTACATCACCTAGGATATCATCCTGATTTTCGGTAACAGTTCAAGATCATTTATCTTCTTTCCCGAAAGAAGTAGTATTACTTACAAACTCAGAGAAACTTATATTTTTATCTTTATTAATCAGTTTATAGATAATATAGAATCCAGCAATAAGTAGAAGGAATAGTATCAAGAAGTATGCAATCCATTTTAATATACTTAAAAGTATACTAAGAATTCATCCTTCACTATCATCTTGTGATACTTCTAGGGTTTCATCTATAATTTCTTGTTTTTCATCTTCAGGGATATCACTCACATCTCCACCATATACAAGTGATGTAAGAATTGCTTTGAAGTCCAACTTTTGTGAGTTATTCATGAGATCAGTATCACCGATAACTTCAAGTATTTCTTTCCCAAGAGTTTTATTATACTGTGTATCATCTGATGAACGTATATCCTCAAGTTTTGAAAGAAGAGAGTCATAACATGCCCCTGACTCTACGCTACACTCTATACCTTCTGGAACAAGATTTACGAGAGCTTGATATGTGATTTGTTTCGCGCTCTGGTCTTCTTGTCACTCAACGAGGAGAGATTCTAATATATTTATAAGTTCATCTTCATTCGTTAGTCCAAGCTCAAATATATAATTCTCGAAATCTAATATAGTTCTTGTTTTTTCAGTATCATCATTCCAGTTTTCTTGGAGCTTTTGTACATATGAAAGTGATTTGAGTTTTTGTTGTTGTGGGAGTTTTAATAAAGATGCTTTAAGAGACTCTATTTTTTCTCTTTCCGAGTCACTTACTCACTCAAATATAATAGTCTCTGGATCAATTTCTTTTTCTTCAATATATGTTTTTTCTATTTCAATATCCTGAGTTCAAAGAATATTTCCATCGACGTCTTTCGTGAAAATACGAATCTTTTGAATATTAAAATCATTTAATGGAATCTCCGCTACATCCCCAGATATATAACTCGCTGTTCATTTATTATCCTCATCATCATCAGCTCCTCCGTTGAGGTCACTATCATTTTGAATATCATAATCTATTGCGTAGAGAGTAGTATTTTCAGAACTTTCTCCTAGATATACAAACACTCTTTGAGATCCGTTTTCTAGTAATATTTTCTTATCTTCTATAAGTGGAGAAGTAAATACTACGAGGTTTGATCCCTTGGTTTTTAGGATGTTTTTAATATTTTTAGTTACAGTTTTTTCAACTTCTTTCGTTTTTGTTCCTTCTGTGATTTGGAGAGATACATCATGACTTACTTTTCCATCTGTATATGTATGTTCAAAATACGTTCCTGATTTTTTAGTGCCGTCTCCTAAGTCCCAAGTTCTTGCATCAATTTGACCGTTTGAAGTATCAAAGAATATAAACTTATTTCCTATAGAAATATAATCAAAATCCGCAACAAGTTTATTACTAATGTTCATAGTAATATTTCTTGTAGAAGAAATACCTTTATATTTTACTTTCACTTTTGCGTAGAACTCTCCTGATTTTTTATATTTATATGTCGTAGTAGAATCACTTGTTTGAGTGTCATAAAATCCATCTCCATCAAAATCCCAACTAAAGCTCGCATCTTTTTCTATTTGTTGTCCGAGGATATTTTTTGCTTTTGCAGTAAATACAATCTCTTCTCCAATAACTGCAGAGTTATCATTTACTGATAGTTCTACTATAGGAGTATTTATATTGTCACCTGTAATAGTGGTAAAGTACCTTGCTCCTGTTACTTCTTCTGAAGTAATTCTTGCTTCATTGTTATCCTTGAGAATGGCTACAAAATAGTAGTTTCCTGTGATTTTTGGGATAACAAATGCTGTTGATGAGCTCGCTGTTGATCTAAAATCTTGTGGTTGAGTATCTGTATCTGTATAGTAATACCATAGGTATGATTGGATTACCCCATCTGGGTCATTTGCCCCAAGCGCGTCTACTCTAATAACTAGAGGATCTGCATCTGGGTCCTCTACCTCTACTTTAAGAGCTGACATAGTAGGAACTACATTTCTCACATCTAAATTGATTTCTACGCTTGAAGTTGCAGAGTTTTTATCACTTTTTACGGTAAGTTTTACTGGGAAACATCCAATTTCATCAAATCTATGAGAAACACTCGGTGCTGCTGAAAATTTACCATTTCCTATTTTCCATGAGTATTCTAATCCTGCAGTTTCCCCATCTATATTGATAGACTCAGCTCCATCAAACTGGATAGCTCATACTCTATCTATAACATATCCACCTGCTCCACTACACGCACTGTCATCATACTGAGGTCTCTCTAGTCCACCTAGAGATACATCTATAAATGCAAGTGGCTTATCTGACTCACTTACGTATACCGTTCTCGTATATGTATTAGAAACATTATCTCTATCTGAAACTTTGAGTTTTACATCAAATGTTCATGATTTTTCATATGTATGTGTTACTTTATCTAGAGAGCCTCCAGTCTTTTTACCATCACCAAAATCCCACTCATATATCTCAGCATTTGGAGACTCTGCTACAAATTTGATAAATCATTCTCTCTGAATTATTCTTGGAAATGCAAACATCTCAACAGATAGCACTGAATCAATTTCTACTGTTCCTTTTTTAATAGTTGTAATACCGTCCAGGTCTGTAACTTCTAAGTTTACGCTATGAGTACCGATACTATCAAAAGTAAAGTATCCAACACTTCCATTTGCTTGAGAGTCTTCTAGGTTTACTCTACTTCCATCAATATACCAATCATATTTTAAGTTCCCATCATCACTGAGATCAGGATCAAAACTCCTAGATGCATCGAGAAATACTCTGTTTGGTTTATTTGAAAATGGTTTTTTAGACTCAAATTCAGCAATAGGTGCTTGCGAAGTAACATATACAATTCTTGTATCTTGATCTACTTCCCCTGATGAACGACGAACCTTGAGTTTAACATTGTATTTTCATTTATCAGTAAATACATATGTTAGTACTTTGTCTGATTTCTGGTGTACTACTCTATCAGTATCTATATTTATAATTTCCCACGAGTATGTTAGATCTCTATATATACCTGATGATTTTGCTGAAAATGTAAATTGATCTCCTATAAATCCATCTTCTCTATTCACCTCTATTGTAGCGATAGGATCATGTACAGATACGATGAAGTTTTTCTCTACTTGTTTTCATTCATTTGTAGTGAGTCTCAGGACCACTTGGTAATCTCATTCTCTTCCATATCTAATTCTCTCTACCTTTGGGCTTCCGTTATATGAACGAGTAATTCCATTACCAAAATCCCATTGAGTTCTACTAAACTTAGCCCCAGAACTAGGAGTTGAGCTTGTCGCATCAAAAAGTAATCCATATGAAGCATCTTCTGGTGTGAATTTTAGCTCTGTTTCATTATCGACTCTATCTGAGTTTACTTTTACTATGAGTGAAGCAATTTTTTCATTTACCGTTATATCTACTCTCTGACTAAACGGAAGTACATCTGTAAATCCTTCAGCATTTTTATGAGAAGATGTTACATCGAGAAATACTGAGAATTTTCCCTCTTCTCTAAATGAGTAGTTAATAGAAGTCCCTCGACCAATTACTACTTTATCACCCGCGTTATCTACCCACCAAGTATAGTTTGCATTTTTAATTTGTGTTCCACTTGGATCTTGAACCTTAGCTCGCAGAGTACTTGTGAGAGGAGCATTTCCTGAGATGGGACTCGCTTCTACTTCCCCAGTAATTGAAGTGATTTCCACATTTTCTAGATAATCTGCAATTCCTTTTACGATTTCTATATATGCTGATTCGTTGTTTGGGTATTTTATTCCTCGTTGAAGATCTATCATAAGTTCTGATAGATAGTTTTTGTTTACAAGATTATCAGGGAGGTATTTATACCCCTCATCAGCAAGTACTGCAATATCTCTGATAATATCGGTATTGAGTGTCCCATCAATCTGTTGATTTTCTCTTAAAGCAAAAAACTGTTCCGTAATACGATAACGATATTCGTTAAAAGTTCATAGATCAATACTTCTAAGTGTCGTATAAACAGGATCGTCCTGAGCTGAAAATGTATGAGCAACAGGCCCTACAAGTAGAAAAAAAGTCAGGAGAGACACTACAATTTTGTATATAATATGTTTCATATATAGCGTTACAAATAAGTACATTCCCTTGTAGCGTAGCATAAAAAATAACACTTCGCAAAAGGCTAAGCCAAGAAAGTACTAAGTATCTCTTGACAAAAAAATATTTTAAAGTGACTACTCCATCTTGAATCTGTCTTTTTTTAGAATATACTTTGCCACAATATTATTAGATACAAAAAATGGCTTTAAAAATAGAAGTTTGAAAAGATAACCTTACTCTGAGAACAATTTGCGAAAAAATAAAACAATCAGAGTGGAAGAAGTACGTAAAACTAGGAACTGAAATGGTAAAATACATAAAAAATCCAGATCATGCTGGTGTTGGACTCGCTGCCCCTCAAATCTGAGTTACGAAGCGTATTATGGTTTGTAGCCTCTTGCGAGATTGGGAAGATGAAACGTTTTCAACAGTTATGATGCTCAACCCAGAAATACTCGAAGCATCGGATGAAATGACTCAAGAAATAGAAGAATGATGTCTCTCACTCCCAAAAACTAAAAAATGATTCGTTGCTCGTCATGAGTCTATTAAGCTGTCATATTATGATGAAAAAATGAAACAGAAAGTCCTTCGGCTCTCATGACTTTCATCTGTCATCGTACAACACGAGATGGATCATCTGAACTGAGTCTTATATATTGATAAGTTAGTGAAATAATATGCAAAAAATACTTATCCTCTGACTTTGAGCTTTTGGTTTTGCAGTTGCAAAACACCTAGGTGAAAATAATCCAGATACCACGATATACGCAAGCGAGATAAATCCTGAAATATATAATAGTATTTCTGATACTCGCACGCATCCGTATTTTTTTGAGTGAGTAAAACTTCCTGAAAATATTGAACTTATTGCTGATACTCAAGATTTTCTTCCTGAAGTAGACATAATTATTTCTATTATTCCCTGTCAGTTCGTCTGATGAGCTTTTTCAGGTATGAAAGAATATTTAAAATCATGAGTCACTATACTCAATCTTTCAAAATGAATAGATAATGTTAGTATGCAAACTGTGGGTGAGAAGCTCAGTGAGGTATTATGATGAGTACGTATTAGCTATGCGTATCTTGCAGGTGGTATGATTGCTCAAGAGCTCGTAGATGGTACTCTGCTATGAGCTGATATAGTTAGTGAGAGCAGTAAAATTTGAGAAAAATTAACCAGGCTCTTTCAATCTGACTCACTAGATATTAAACTCAAAATTTCACCAGCAAAAAATACAGAACTCTACGCAGCACTTAAAAATATTATCGCTCTTATTCTCGGGTATTATGAGTGACAATGAGTAGGAGCAAGCTCCAGAGGATACTACCTCACAAAACTGCTCTGAGAAATGAAAGAAGTTATTACTCTACTAGATTGAGATTCACAAATAGATTTCACAGATTATGCCCTCTGTTGAGACCTTATTGCTACATGTTTCGGAGCAAGTAGAAATAGACTGTTATGAAATATGCTGGGAGAATGAAAAGATATCACGCAGGCACTCTGAGAACTCAAAGCTCAAAATAAAATAGCTGAGTGATATGAAACTCTCAAATGAGTATACAAACTCACAACTTGAAAAGCAGGATTTGAGGAGATAAATAAATTTTGAGCAATTTATCTCTAATTTCTCCACATTTTTTTCACATCAAAAATCATTTCTCATTGCGAGGGAAATGATTTTTTTTATACTATAAATATACTTGATTATCAAATGTACATGTTTATAGTAATAGATTGATTAGATGGCTCTGGAAAAGGGACACAGACAAAACTTGTAGTAGCAGAATTGGAGAAGCAAGGAAAAAAAGTTCTCTTGCTTGATTATCCTAGATATTGAGAAAATTCTGCATATTTTGTAGAACAATATCTCAATGGAAAATACGGTACTACGGTATCAGCAAAAAGAGCGAGTTTATTTTATGCGCTTGATAGATTTGATGACTTGCATAATGCTCAGAATACTTTTTCAGATTATGATTATATTATTTCTAATAGATACGTATCTGCGAGCATGATTCACCAAGCTGGAAAGATCCAAGATCCAATCAAGAGAATTGAGTTTCTAGATTGGCTCGCAGAGCTTGAGTTTGGAATCTGTTGAGTACCGAAACCTGATAAAGTTCTCTTCCTAGATGTTCCCCCAGAGGTGAGTCAAAGATTAGTAGAAACGAAACAAGACCGAGAATATATAAAAGACGGCAGTAACAAAGATATTCATGAGGCTGATGACAATCATATGAATAATGCCTACGGGGCAGCTCTCCAGGTAGTAGAACACTTCTCAGATAGTTGGGAAAAAATTGAATGTTGTGAAAATGGAAATATACTCCCTATCGATATAATTACACAAAAAATACTCAATAAAATATAAATATGAATACAATAGTAAAAGATAAAATGCAAAGAGAGATACTTGTAGTTGCTTGCGAAAAACTCTTTGAAAATATTGATAGAGAAACAAAAGTATATGATACTCAAGATGATTTTGAGAGTGTAATATTACAGCACTATGAATACATGGTGAGATGAGAGGCTGAGGTTAACTTTGATTATAAACAGCCAATTCCCTACGCTATTGTTTTGAATGAAAATAATGACATATTCGTCTATAAAAGAGGTGGTGCTGGGAGTAACGCTTGAGAATCAAGACTCCATGAAAAAATCGCTATCTGAGTCGGATGACACATAGAACGAGAAGATGAAGGCTCAGAAAATATCCTAAAAGATTCACTCATCAGAGAAGTTGAAGAAGAACTTAACGTATCTCCTGATATGATAAGCGAAGCGTTCCCAGTAGGGTATATTAATCAAGATACAGATGAAGTATGTAAAGTACATCTATGAATCGGATATGTAGTGAAGCTCAAAACCTCAAACTTTCAGCTGCTTGATGGGGAGCTTGCCCATGGAGAGTTTAAAAGCTTTGATGATCTTATGGAGATGATAGAATCTTGAGATTACGACGTAGAGGCTTGGACACAAATGCTCGCTCCTGAAATAAAAAAATATATTTAGTACTTCTTAATTTTCCTTGCTATGAAACAATACCTAGACTTATTACAAGAGATAAAAGACCACTGAGTACATAAAGATGATAGAACTGGTACAGGAGTAACTAGTCTCTTTGGAATGCAGGCAAGATATAATCTCGCTGATGGATTCCCTCTTGTAACTACTAAAAAGACTTTCCTCAGAATAATAATAGTAGAACTCATCTGGCTTATCAGAGGAGAAACAAATATTAAATACCTTGTAGATAGAAAATGTCATATCTGGGATGAGTGGCCATTTCAAAATTATCTAGAACAAAACGGACTTGCTGATAAACTCGAGAAACACTCTGAGGAGTGGCTTGCTGAGAAAAAAATATTCATAGGAAAAATAAAAGAACTTCCTGCTGATGATGAGTTTGTGGTGAAATGGTGAGATCTTGGTCCTATTTATGGGCACCAATGGAGAAACTTCAATGGTGGACATACACACGCATTTAAAACAGGAAATATCGATCCAAATAACACTTGAGTCGATCAAATCAAAAATATTATAGATACGATTAAAAACAATCCTACTGATAGAAGAATAATAGTTTCAGCTTGGAATCCAGCACAAAAGGACGATATGCTCCTCCCACCATGTCATGCATTTTTTCAATTTAATGTAGACACAACAAACAATATTTTAAATCTTCAACTCTATCAAAGATCAGCGGATATATTTCTATGAGTTCCTTTTAATATAGCGTCATACTCTACTCTCCTCATGATGATAGCTGAGATAACAGGCCTCAAGGCTGGTAGTTTTGTACATACGCTTTGAGATGCTCATATCTATGATAATCATGTAGATCAAGTAGATGAACAGTTAAGTAGAGCACCTATGCCTCTTCCAAATCTAAAAATCAACAAAAAGCTAAGTTGTTTAGAAGATATAGAAAATCTTGAGTGGGAAGATTTCGAGCTCCAAGATTATCAGTCACACGGAGCCATAAAAGCTCCTGTAGCAGTATAACAATATAAAAGACTCTTTGTATAGAGTCTTTTTTTGTAGCCTTAAAATAAGTATGTTATTATATTATAAATATATATATTAAGAGATTTATTCATGGATTTTTTCACCCCTTTTTGGATCAGTATTGTTATTTTTATTGTTACATTTATTTGAATACTCTCAGAGCAAGTACACAGATCTATTATTGCGTTTTCAGGAGCCCTCGCAATGGCTGTGATAGGAAATGCTTTGGGTTGGTATAGTTTCCCTCAAGTTCAAAATTCGGTAGATTACAACACACTCCTCTTACTATGAGGTATGATGATACTCGTTGCTGTTATGGAAAAAACAGGATTTTTTGAGTATTTAGCAATAAAGATAGCCAAAAAAACTCATGGGAGTTATTGGTTACTTCTTGTATCTCTAGGACTGCTTACAACACTCCTCTCGATGATTCTAGACAATGTAACGACTATTATACTCATTGCTCCTATAACGCTGATAATAACGCGTATTTTGCACTTTAATCCTGTTCCTCTTCTCATGAGTCAGGCTATTCTTTCAAATATATGAGGAGTAGGTACTCTCGTTGGTGATCCACCAAATATTATCATCGGTTCAGCAGCTGATTTTCAATTTATCACATTTCTTACACACTCTTTTCCAGTTGTGGTAGTAGCATGGATAATTGCTCTTTTATTTATACTCTATCAATGTCATGGAGATAATAAAATTAAGCCAAAATATATAGAGAAGCTCATGGATATTAAAGCGCGGAAATCCATTATTAAACCTATTATTTTAAGAAAGAGTCTTATCGTACTCTGTATGGTTGTATTTCTGTTTTTCACCCATCACATGCTACATATTCCAGCATCTGTAGTAGCATTATTAGGAGCAGCTTCTATACTCTTACTTGTAGCTCCACATGACAATCCTCAAAAATATTTAAAAAAATTAGAGCTCTCTGTATTCTTATTCTTTGCGTCACTCTTTGTTCTTGTATGATGATTAGAGGCTGCTTGAGTACTCGATTATTTTGCGAGTCTCATAGCAGGTTGAGTAGCAGAAAATATAGTACTTACCGCAATTATAGTACTATGGGCAACAGCTCTTCTCTCTTCTATAGTAGATAATATCCCTATGACTATTGCGATGATTCCAATAATTACATATTTAGAAGCCCAATGAATAGCAGGGACAAATATACTCTGGTGGGCACTTGTATTTGGAGTATGATTTGGATGAAATATCACTCCGGTATGATCTACTGCCAATATTGTAGTTATGGCAAAACTAGAGCTTGCAGGTAAAAAAATCCATACAACAGATTGGATGAGAACAGGTGTTCCTGTAGCTTTTATTTCACTCTCTGTAGCAAGCGCTGCACTCATGTTATTTTGAAATTACTTTATGAACTAGTTGCTATTCTTAGTATAGAGGTTGATATTAATCGTTTATAAATTACTATATTTAATATAGTAATTGCTGAATTAAACCCTCAAGTGCAATTTTTCTTTTTTTGGAAAAGATATATGTTAGTAATTTTATTAAGTTTCTGTTAGAATACAATTACTTTAAGTTAAAGTGTGCTTGATTTGGTGAAATAAACCCAAGTATTTCCCGAGGAGTGTTTGCTAGAACAATATATTTTTTCATCTCAGTTTATAGTTTAATTATTTCACTCTCTGTTCCTCTTTTTAGCAATTCATACCCTCCTAATTCTAGAGTTTTAGGAGAAATGACTATTCTATTTGGGATTCCCCAAAGTTCACAGTCTCCAGCCTTTTGACCGAAGCCGTCTTTACGTCCCATACGGTCATCAAGAATCACAGTTTCTCATTTTTTTTCTAACTCCTCTCA
>JAJOLH010000027.1 GCA_021129415.1 Candidatus Altimarinota bacterium
AATTTTGCAGGATATTTATAACTCGCATTTACGCGCGTTACTGTTATTTCACCATCCTCAAGAGGTTGCCTGAGTACTTCTAAAACCGTTTTTTGAAATTCTAATATTTCATCAAGAAAGAGTACTCATTTATGAGCCAAGGAAATCTCTCCTGGTTTTGCTTGTGTTCCTCATCCAATAATACTCGCTGAACTTGCTGTGTGATGGATTGCTCTAAAAGGCCTTTCGACAATAAGTGGTCGCTCATTTGAGAGAAGTCATGATATTGAATATATTTTTGAAATCTCTATTGCTTCATCAAGTGTGAGGTCTGGAAGTATCGTTCCAAATGACTTTGCTAGCAGCGTTTTTCCTGAACCAGGAGGCCCCTCCATCAGGATATTATGCCCTCCCGCTGCTGCAATCTCTAGAGCCCGTTTTGCATGGGCTTGCCCAATAACATGTGTAAAATCATATCATGATTCCAGTTTTTCTTCCCTAAGTGAGGATAAATCAAGCACAGGCTCTGGTTTATACGCTTGATCTTCATTGAGAATATCTATTAACTGAGTCAAATCATCTATTTTTATTACTTCTATGTCTGGAATTATTGAAGCTTCTTTCGTATTAGCACTTGGAATAAAGAGTCGTTTAAAACCCTTTTCCTTAGCTCAGATGGTTGCCGGTAAGACTGAGGGTATATGACGAAGGGATCAATCTAAAGAAAGCTCTCAGAGGAATACAGAGTCTTTTATGAGTTTATTATTTTTAATATATCATTGATCTAATAATATTCATATTGCTATCCCTAGATCAAAACTTGGTCCCGTCTTTTTAATGTTTGCTGGAGCGAGGTTTACGGTAATACGAGTTGGTGGGAGTTTAGCTCAACTAGATTTTAGTGCTGATCTGAGTCGTTCTTTACTCTCTTGGACTCCCTGATCAGGGAGTCATACTATAGTAAAAGCTGGGAGACCATTATTTATATCTACTTCTATATCTACTACGGTAGTATCGAGTCCATTAACTGTTATTGCGCGAGTTATTGATATCATCTCAAATTATGTTATGTGCTAAAGTATATTCATTATATATACTTTATATACACTACAAGTTCATTTTATTTTTTACACTCTAGAATTAAGGAAGTTTTAATACTAAATCACATGTCTTTTATTTTTATAATGATTTAAAAAGTCTCCTCTATAGTATTAGAGAAGACTTTTTTTAAGTAATGATATAGAAGATTATTTATATTTACTATAATCAAACATCTTCATTTCCCCATCAACTCTACGAATAATATCGAGAAGAACAGATACAATAATGATCAAACCAGCACCAGATATAATGAGATCAACTGATTGCCCCATAAACTTACCAAGTACGTATGGTAGTACTGCTATAAGAGCAAGGAATGAACCACCAAAAAAGTTTAGATGGTTAGAAACCTTTTGTAGATAGTTAGCTGTATCTTCTCCTGGCCGTATCCCTGGGATATACCCTCCTCTTTTTTGAATATTTTCTGCTACTTGATCCGTGTTAAATGTAATAGATACATAAAAGAATGAAAATGCGAGTACAAGAGCAAAATAGATTCCGATAAAATACCAAGACGGATTATCAAGACTAAAGTATTGAACAAGTATTTCACCTATTCTCGATGCATTTCCTCCGCTTGTGTTTGAAAGGATTTGTCCAAGAATAGCTGGGAAAGTAATAATAGATATAGAGAAGATAATAGGTATCATCCCTGCCTGGTTAATTTTAATAGGGAAGTAAGATTTCTCTTCTCCACCTGTTTTAGCGTATATAATAGGTATTCTTCTATGACCTTCTGTAAACTTTATGATGATATAGATAATCAAAAGAGTAGCAATAAGGAGACCAGCGAATAGAGCGTATGCCTGAGTAGAGATATGACCCATAATAATTGATGGAGTAGATGATAGTACACCAGCCATAATGATTATAGAGATACCGTTTGAGATACCATACTCTGTCATAACTTCACCTAACCACATAAGGAAAATAGTACCCGCAGTAGCAATGGTCATAGCCGTAAGAACCGTAGATATACTTGTTACATCGATAATTGTCCCCCCAGCGAGAGAGTTGAGTAATACGATCATTCCGTAACTTTGAAGGAAAGCTATAGGAAGAGTTAACCATCTCGTATATTTTGTGATCTTTCTTTGTCATGCTTCTCATTCTTTTTGCATATCACCAATTCGAGGAATAATAACTCCTAAAAGTTGAATGATAATCACTGCATTAATATAAGGAGAAAGCCCCATAAGAATAATAGAGAAATTAGAAAGTCCTCCTCACATAAGAGCAGAAAAGAACGAAAGCCCTTTTTGACCATCAATAATCGCAGCAAGACCAGTGGTATCCACTCCTGGAATAGGAATAACAGAAAGGAATTTGAATACGAGCACTAAGAGAAGTGTTGCAATAATTTTTTTTCTAAGGTCTTTAATAGAAACAATAGATTTTAAAGTATCAAGTATCATAATTTTATATAAAAAATAAGTTCAGGTATTGATTTATATTATACCTTAAAGAGGAAAAAATCCAAGCTAGGCTTGGACTATTTTTCTTCTACGTTTTTCTGAAGTATAGTGAGAGTCCCTCATGCCTTTTCTACAGCTGCTATAGCAGAAGCAGAAGCCGAGTCTACAGTGATATTAATTTTTGTTTTAATTTCACCATTCCCAAGAAGTTTTACTGGAAGTGTTTTTCTTGTAACTACACCAGTCTCAAGAAGAGTTGCTTTAGTGATTTCTTTTGCTCCCTTACTCGCAGCAAAATCAATGTCAGAAAGATTAATAACATTATAATGTTTTTTAAATCTAGCATTAGAGAAACCTTTTAGCTTAGGCATTCTTCTAAATAGAGGAGTTTGACCACCTTCAAACCAGTCTGGCACTCAACCACCTGATCGAGAGTTTTGACCATTCATACCTCGAGTACAGAAGGTTCCTTTTCCAGAACCATTTCCTCTTCCTACTCTTTTAGCTTTTTTTCTGTTTCCAGAAGCAGATTTAATTGTTTGTGTTGTAAGCATAATACTTATTTAGTTATGTGTTTAGTAGTTTATTTAAATGAAGTCAGAGCTTTCATTATAGCTTTTGCATTGTTAATAAGGTTAGTTGAACCATATCTTTTAGCAAGGATATTTTGGTATCCAGCAACTGAAAGAACTTTTCTTGCAGAACCACCAGCAATAATACCAGTACCCTTAGAAGCAGGGTGAACCATAATTTTAGCTGCTTTATATTTTGCAGTAAGATTATATGGAACTGTTCCATCCTCTATTTTAACTGTGATCATGTTTTTCTTAGCGTCAGCAAGAGCTTTAGCGATAGCATCAACTACTTCCCAGCTTTTACCTGTACCAAGACCAACTTTACCTTTCCCATCACCTATAACCATAACGGCTCTAAATCTGAGTTGACGACCACCAGCAGTAACACGGGTAACTCTATCAATTGCAAGAAGTTCCTCTCTGAACTCCTTTTTTGGTTTAAAGTTATCTTTTCCTCCTTTACGTGGATTTCTTTTTCCTTCGAATGCCATAAATACTATAATAAAAAGTAATTAAAATTTTAGTCCTCCTTCTCTAGCAGCGTCAGCAAGAGCTTTCACTCTTCCGTGATATGCAAATCAACCTCTATCGAAAACTATTTCTTCTATTTTAAGTGTTTTTCCAATTTTTGCTATTTCAGTTCAAACTTGAGTAGCAAGCTCTGTTTTAGTAGCTTTTTTTGCTATTTTCAAATCAGAAGCACTTCCAAGAGTCTTTCCAGTAGCATCATCTATAAGTTGAGCTGAAATATGAAGATTACTTTTGAAGATACTTAGTCTTGGCCTTGCAGCTGTCCCAGAAATTTGAGATCTAACACGAGCTTTTCTTCGGAGTCTGTTTAGTTGTTTTTGTAACATAGCTAAATGCTTATATTTTAAAAAGTAGATTGTCTATTATTTTGCACCAGTTTTACCAGCTTTTCTTCTTACGTATTCTCCTACGTATTTAATACCTTTTCCTTTATATGGTTCAGGTTTTTTCTTTGCTTTAACTTTAGATGCAAATTGACCAACAAGTTGTTTATCAATTCCAGATACATGAATAACATTTTTCAGTTTAGCATCTGCTTCAACTTTTACATCAGAAGGGACAATCATTTCAACCTTGTGAGAGAAACCGATAGAGAGAATAAGCTTTTGTCCTTGAACTTCAAACTTATACCCAACACCATTAATCTCTAGAGATTTAGAGTATCCTACTGAAACACCTTCAACCATATTAGCAATAACTGCTCTAGTAGTTCCCCAAAGGGCCTTACCATCGTCAGAAATTTTTTCTACAATCACGTTGTTTTCTTCTACTTTTACAGCAACAGTATTTGAAAACTCAAAGTTTAGAGTTCCCTTTTCTCCTTTTACCTCAACATTATTTCCAGTAATTTTTACTTCAACCTTTTCAGGGATAGCAACTGGAAGTTTTCCTATTCTAGACATATTTAAATATTTTTTTAATTAAATTACGATCATGCTAAGCATGTCTGCATTACTTTTTTATTAGTATACTTCACAAAGAAGTTCTCCACCAACTTTTAGACTTCGAGCTTCATATCCAGTGATCACCCCTTTTGGAGTAGATACAATAAATATTCCTTTCCCATTTCTAGATTTTCTTATATCGTTTGATCCAAGGTAAATTCTTTGTCCTGGAGTAGATATTCTTTTAAATGTAGGAACTGTTAAAGTTTTTCTTACGTTGTTTAAAACAACTTTAAGATCTTTTTTTCCTCCACCTAAGTCGATTTCTTCGTAATCTGAAATATATTTATTTTTTTTCAGGATTTTAAGTATATCAGCTTTTATTCGTGAGTATGGAACATTCATATCTTCTTTTCTAGCAAGATATGCATTTCGTATTCTTGAGAGTAAATCTCCTATAGGATCCATTATCATATGACAATATTTATGAAACTAAATTTTTTAAAATTATTTTTTGTGTTCTCATCTCTCCTCTAGAGAAGAATTGAGAGAGTTTTTCTACCAACTTGATTTTCTTACCCCAGGAAGTTCACCAGCATTAGCTTTTTCTCTGAAACAGATTCTACAAATTCCATATTTACCAAGATATCCTCTGGTTCTACCACAGACACCACAACAGTTGAAAACTTTTGTTGCTTCTAGCGGTTTTCTTCCATCAGCTATTGCTTGAAGAAATTTCTTTTTTAGTTTTTGAGATTTTGCAATCTTTGATTTTCTAGCCACGCGAAATTATTTTAGAAAGTAATATTATTTTGCGAATGGGAAACCCATTTCTGTAAGTAGTGCTCTACCAGCATCACTTGAAGTTGCTGTTGTTTTTATTGTTATTTGTAATCAGTGGTTCTTTACTATATCATCTTGTGGTACTTCTGGAAAAATAGTATGTTCCTTTATACCAAAATTGTAGTTCCCCTCGCTATCAAAAGATTTCGAGCTAATACCACGGAAATCACGTACTCTAGGAAGAACTATGTTAACAAGTTTTTCAATAAAATTATACATGTTATCTCCTCTCAGAGTTACTGTAAGTCCAACAGGCATACCAGCTCTCAGTTTAAAGTTTGAGATTGCTTTCTTAGCCATTTTTACTACAGGAGCTTGTCCTGAGATAAGAGCAAGATGCTCTTGAAGCACTGAGTAGTCCTTATTACCAGAACGAATGTATGTACCAATACCCATATTGAGTACTACTTTTTCAAGTTTTGGAACTTCCATCATGTTGTTACATCCAAGATCTTTGAGCAATTTTGCTGCTATCTCTTTGTTGTATGTATCTTTTAAAGTCATCTTCTCTAGAAATTATTATTTAATAATGCAGTCTTTTGCAGTTTTTTTGTTTTCTTTAACAGCTCTTTTAGAAAATCTAAATTTTTTAGTATTTCCTTTTTCCTCAATCATTACATATCCAATTCTTGTAGGTTTTTCTGTATGAGGACATAGAAGCATAGCATTAGATGCATCGATTGCTTTTTCCATTTTGAGGATTTGCCCTGCTGTTGTTCCTTGTTTTTTGATATGTTTTGTAACAACATTCACACCTTCTACAAGGATTTTGTTTGTTACAGGAAATACTTTGAGAACTTTCCCGTTTTTTCCTTTATCTTTACCAGCCATTATCACGACTGTATCTTCTGATCTTATTTTCATAATCTTTTTTCAGTAATATTAATTATAGAACTTCTGGAGCGAGTGATACAATCTTATTGTATCCTTTTCCTTTCAGCTCTCTTGCTACAGGTCCGAATATACGAGTACCTTTTGGTTGACCATTATCATCAATAATAACGCAAGCATTATCATCAAATCGTAAATAACTTCCATCTTCTCTTCGTACTTCTTTAGTAGTTCTTACTACAACAGCCTTTACTACCTTTTTCTTTTTAATAGCACCGTCTGGAGAAGCTTTCTTTACCGAACAAACGATAACGTCACCAATAGAAGCATATCTTCTATGTGACCCCCCTAGCACCTTAATACAAAGAACTTCTTTAGCTCCAGAGTTGTCTGTAACTGCGAGTCTTGATTCAGTTTGTATCATAATAAAATTATAATTTTAATCTTTAAAAATATTTTTCTTTATACTGCAACTGTCCATCTTTTTAATCTTGAGAGAGGTCTTGATTCATTAATCGTGATCACATCTCCAACATTGTATTGGTTGTTTTCATCGTGTGCGTAAAACTTTTTAGTCACTTTATATTTTTTATGATATTTTGGGTGACTTTTGTAAGAATCAACAGATATAACTACTGTTTTATCCATTTTATTACTCACAACTGTTCCTGTAATAGTTCTCATATTCTCTAATATATTTTTGGGTAAATTATTTAGCGATATTTGCGAGTGTCTTGAGAGACGCTACATATCTTCTTAGTGCTTTTACGAGATGAGTTTGTTTCACTTCACCTACAGCAAGTTTCATTTTTAGTGTGTAGAGCATTTTTTCCGCTCCTTTGATTTCTTCTGTTAATTTATCAGCTGATAATTTAGCTAGCGCGTCAGAAGATTTCATTTTTAGATCTTTTATTTCTTTCATGCTTTTAATTAATCAACTATAATTTTTGTCTTCACTGGAAGCTTGTAAGCAGCCAGCGTGAAAGCTTCCCTTGCAACTTCTGGAGCTACTCACGTCATTTCGAAGAGTATTCTACCAGGTTTTACAGGAGCCCTATACATTTCCACAGATCATTTACCTCAACCCATAGGTACTTCAAGAGGTTTAGCTGTGAAAGCTTTATCAGGGAAAATTCTTATCCAGATTTTTCCACCTCTATTTACGAATCGTACCATAGCTCTTCTAGCTGATTCTATTTGACGAGAAGTTATGTAACCTCTTGTCGTAGCCTTGAGAGCATAGTCACCAAATGCGATTTCAGCCCCTCGGGTAGCACTACCTTTGAGTCTCCCTCGCATGGGTTTTCTATATTTGGTTTTCTTTGGTTGTAACATTGTAAGCCAAGTTAGTATATAAATATTCCTTAAGAGTCAAGTTTTTTATTTTTTTTGTAGATGTCTCCTTTATAGATCCATACTTTTAGTCCTATCGTACCGTAAACTGTTTCGGCTCTTATCGTTGTATAATCAATATTTGCTCTAATAGTTTGAGTTGGGATATTTCCTTCTTTGAAAGTTTCCTTTCTAGCGATTTCAGCTCCATTGAGTCTTCCTCCTACCTTAATCTTGATTCCTCCAGCTCCTTTTTCCATAGCCTTTTGAAGTGCTTGTTTAATAGCTCTTTTATATGGCATTCTTTTTTCTATTTGGTTTGCAACACTGAAAGCTACTATTTTAGCATTTATGTCAGGTTGTTTAATTTCTTTAACATTGATGATAAATTTTCCTCCAAGTTTATTTTGAAGCTTTGTTTTTATTATCTCTACTTGTTCTCCAGTTTTACCGAGAATAAGAGAAGCTTTTGAAGTAAAGATATCAACAACAACGCTTTCGTCGTTTTTTGACATGAGGATATCTCCTATCGGGATACCTGTTAATTCTTTTGCAAGAATTTCTCTTGCCTTGATATCATGAGCAAGTGATTCACTATATCCTTTTTTATCACCATACCATGATGATTTCCAACTTACGATATATGGGAGTCTAAATGCTATTGGGTTAACTTTATGTCACATGGACGATATAATTATAGTTTAAAATTCTTTATAGAGGTCTAGGATTAAACCCGGGTAACTCTCTGCTATATTATTAGTAGCTTATTTTGCTTGGAGTTCTAGTCTTACATTTGAAGTTCTCTTCAAAATTGGATGCATTCTCCCTCTTGATACTGGTCTCCCTCTCTTGTATACAATACCTTTTGTAACAATAAGAGTATCTATTAACAGTTCTGATGCTTTTTGAGAGTCATTATGAACTGCATTAGCTACAGCGCTATGAACAATCTTATACATAAGATCTGCACCTTTTTTAGGAGCGAATTTAAGGAATTTCAGAGCTTCCTCTGCGTTTTGTCCTCTCACAACCTCAGCAATTACTCTGAGTTTTTTAGGTGAGATTCGAATGTTTTTTGCGTATGCTTTCATGACAATCTTTTGTAAATTGTAAGTAATAATATTATTTTCTTGTACCTCCGTGTCCTCTAAATGTTCTTGTCATTGAGAATTCTCCAAGCTTGTGTCCAACCATATCTTCTGTAACAAATACAGGAGTATGAGTCTTACCATTATGAACACCAAATGTGTGTCCTACGAATTCTGGTATTACCGTACAAGTTCGAGACCATGTTTTAATAACAGTCTTTTTTCCAGTTTCGTTAAGTTTTTCAACTTTTTTAACGAGTCTGTCGTAGATGTAAGGTCCTTTTTTTAAACTTCTTGTCATAAGACGATTTCTATAAAATAAAAGTTATAATTATATCATGAGTTTCCCTTTTCTCGTTTTGAGAATCCATTTTCCTGTTGTTTTCTTTCTACTTCTTGTCTTCTTACCGAGAGCAACTTTACCCCATGGAGTTTTTGGTGCCTTCATACCAATCGGACTTCGTCCTTCTCAACCACCATGTGGATGATCAACTGGATTCATAGCCTTACCTCTAACAGTAGGTCTTTTACCCATCCATCTAGATCTACCGGCTTTACCTATAGTAACTTGGTTATGGTCTGGATTTGAAACTCTTCAGAGTGTTGCGTAACATTTTTTATGGATGAGTCTGATTTCACCAGAAGGAAGTTTTACCTGAGTGTATTCTCCTTCTTGAGAAAATACTTGAGCAGATGATCCAGCAGATCTTACAGAAGATGCACCTTGACCAACTATTAATTCAATATTATGAATTTTCAGACCAGTTGGGATATTCCCGATTTCCATTCTATTTCCAGAAACAAGTTCTCCTTTTTCTGATGTAAGAATTGTGTCTCCTACTTTTACTTCACCGTGAGCAAGAATATATCTTCTTTCACCATCAGCATAACATATGAGAGCAATAAATGCTGATCTATATGGATCATATTCGATAGTCTCGATTTTTGCAGGAATATCTTTCTTGTCTGTCATAAAGAAATCTACAAGTCGATATCTCTTAGCATGACCACTACCTTGATGTCTAATAGTAAGTCTACCAGTATTATTTCTCCCTGCATGTCTTTTTAGAGTTGTCGTAAGAGCTCTATTAGGAGTAGTAGCAGTTAGATCTGAATAATCGATAGTTGTCATTCATCTTCGACCCGGAGTAGTTGGTTTGAATTTTTTAAGTCCCATTGGTTAATTTTTAGATATAAATCTTAGCTTTTATTATTTAACGAGTGTAACATCTAGAGTATCAGATGCATTCTTGAGAGTTACATATGCTTTTTTGCTTGTTCTCTTTCGAATTTGCATTCCTTTCTTTTTTCCGTATTTAAATTTTTCTCTTGTGTTAAGAATGTTTACATCAGATACCTCTACACCGTAGAGCTCTCTAATAGCAACCTTTACATCTATCTTAGTAGCATCAGGAGCAACCTGGAATGCATATCTAGGTTTTGAAAGTTGCATATTTGCAGTTTTCTCTGTTACAATCGGTTTTTGTAGTATTTTATACAGTCTCATAATCGAGGTAATAAGGAATAATTAATTATGCTGATAGAGCATTAAGTTGGTTTAACGAATCTTCAGTAAGTACGAGTGTTTCGTATTTTAGTAGGTCTGCCATATTAAGGTAAGCAGATTGTACATATTTTACTGTTTTTAGATTAGAGATAGATCTCTCTACGTTTTCATTCTTTTCAGCGAGTGCTATAAGAGTTGTTTTTCCAAGTGGAAGAGCAGTCATAATAGTATTCATTGTTTTTGTTTTCGCTTCTTTCATTTCGAGTTTTTTCACTACAACAAGTGATTTTGCAGTTACTTTAGCAGAGAGTACACAGAAAAGTGCTTTTTGTCTCTCTTTTCTATTCATAGTAAGAGTGAAGTTTCTATCATTTCTTGGACCAAATGCCACTCAACCTTTTTTTCTGATTGGTGATCTATTTGAACCCATTCGAGCTCTACCAGTACCTTTTTGTCTGTAGATCTTTCGAGTAGAACCCCTTCTCTCTCCTCTTGTTTTTGTATGAGCGATAGCAACTCTCGCGTTAGCGAGTTGTAGTACCAATGCTCTGTGAATCAGGTCTTCATTTACCTCTACACCAAAAACATCTTTATTAAGAGTAGCTGTTCCGCTCTCTTTTCATTTCATGTCATATACTTTCGTATTCATTATCTTATTTTTAGTGTATTAAAGGTAAATATGAACAAGTGAATTTCTCGCTCCTGGAACTGGTCCGCGAACACCGATAATTCCTGCTGCTTCATTTACTATCTCTAGTGATACATCTCTTAGAGTGTTTTTATCAACACCGTAATGTCCGTGCATCTTTTTTCCTTTATGTGTTCTTGTTGGTTTTCTATTACCGATAGAACCAAGAGCTCTATGGAATTTCGAACCATGACTTCCAGGACCACCATGGAAATTATGTCTTTTCATCGCACCTGCAAAACCTCTCCCCTTAGATATAGATGATAGTGAGATAGTCTCAACACCCTCTAGGTCAGCAAATCCAAGATGAGAACCAACTTCTTTAGTTCCTTCTTCTGATTGTTCTATTCTAAACTCAACTACTTCAGTAAAGTTTTTAACACATAGTGCTGTTTTACCTTTAGAGAGTTTCGTTTCTTCTTTTCCTACGATACCTACTACTATAGCAGAGTACCCGTCCTTAGCAGCTGTTTTATAACCAACAACTTGCATTTTAGGTAGTTCTAATAGAGTTACAGGAACAAATTTGTCCCCCTTAATAACTCTTGTCATCTCGATTTTTCGAGCAAGCAATCCAGCCATTTAATATTTTTTATAAAAATAAAGCTAGAGGTTAAACTTATTTCCACTTGTGAAACAGTCTAACATAACCTCTTCATTTCCCACTAACTGAGGGGAAGTTTTCTTAAAGCCCGAGGATTCTATAGATTTCCCTTGTATTGTCAAAACATTTTTTAGAGTTTTTTATAACTTTTTTTTACTTACCCTCTCTCACCACTCTTTTAAAAAAATATCCCCCTACCTTCTCCTTGCAATTCCCTCCTACTTGCTTATTATCAATCGCATTATACCAGTTACATATATATTAGGTTATGGAAAAACAATTAGAAACATTAATGAGTGATTTCTCAACGAGTCTAAATGAAGTTAGTAATGAAGCTGCACTAAAGGAGCTTGAGAGTGAATATCTTGGGAAGAAAGGAAAGCTCAAAGCTATCCTAGCAGGAGTAAAAGACCTATCTATAGAAGATAAAAAAACTATAGGGGTAAAGGCTAATGAGATGAAGAAACAATTTATCACAGATCTAGAAAAGAAAGCTGTTGAAATAGAAATAGCGGTATTTGCGCAGATAGAAGCAGATGAAGCTATCGATGTAACAGTTTGATATCCATCTGAGAATCTCGGTCATAAGCATCCTATTTCTCACGCAAGCGAGTTACTAGAGGATATATTTATCTCTTTAGGGTTTAAGATAGAGGATGGTCCTCAAGTAGAGAGTGAAGAGTTTGCATTTGATAAGCTCAATATTCCAGCAGATCATCCAGCTCGAGACGTATGGGATACATTTTGGATTTCAGACGATATTAATAAAGATAAGGATATTTGAGATAGACTCCTCCTTAGACCACATACATCTCCCGTGCAAATTAGAACCATGCTTAAAGGAGAACTCCCTGTAAAGATAATTGCCCCAGGAAGAGTATTTAGATACGAACAAGAAGATGCTCGACATACATGTAACTTTTATCAACTCGAGGGACTCGTAGTAGGTGAAGGAGTAACCTTTGGAGACCTCAAATGGACACTCGATACGGTTATGAAACAGCTTCTTTGAGAAAAAACGCAGCTGAGATTTCGTCCAAGTATATTCCCATTTACTGAGCCAAGTGCTGAGGTAGATGTGAGTTGTCAGATTTGTAGTGGAACAGGTGAGGTGAAATGAAAAAAATGTTCTATGTGTAGTGCTACTGGTTGGGTGGAGCTACTATGAGCTGGAATGGTACATCCAAACGTCCTAGAGTGGTGCGGGATAGATCATAAGAAATACTCAGGTTTTGCATTTGGTATGTGAATTGATCGTATCGCAGCGCAGAGATTTGGAGTATCGAGCTCACGGATGTTTTATCAAAACAAGTTGAAGCTAAACGAACAGTTTTAAATCTTTTAAAAATATAGTATGAGAATACAGGTAGAAAA
>JAJOLH010000035.1 GCA_021129415.1 Candidatus Altimarinota bacterium
AAGCGCGCCAATAGTTGCATTCAGCCATATTTTTGTCCTCCCAGACAATTATTCTCGTACCTTACGGCCGAGTCAACATCGCGGAAAAATGCGAGTCTACCATCAAACTGAACGATTCAGATGAGGTACTTACAAATATAATACTTTATATGATATTTGTCAAATGTTTTATAGTAATTATTCGGTATACCTAATATTTTTATCTGAGTTCTAATTCATATCACAGTCTCCATTCTCTGTTTCAAGAGCTCGTCTGCCAATTGAATAGGGTAAGTTTATTAGTGTCATATCAGAGAATATCGAGGGCCGACTCTGTGTTTTGGTTATTGAGAGGATAGTATTTTATGTGTGTAATTTGCTTTGTTTGTCCATCTTTTTGAAATGTAAAACTATCATTTTCTACGGTGTAGTTCCCTATCTTTGACGCTAAAATATCTGGAGTAATAGTCGTTCCTGCTGAAATATTATATTTATTTTTAAACTGTATTCCTGCAAAAACTTGATATTCACTGAGATTATCTTGATATTTGGGAATAAGATTTGAAAGTGTGTTAAATATATGCTGATCTATCTGGGATTTTGAAGCTGTTTTAAATAACTCTGGCATATCTCCATACTCAAATCTATTTGCGTAGAATATATCCCTTGGAAGGCCAAAGTATTTATATTGATCAGGACTTTTAGTCGTTTGTGCTCCTACTGGGTCATCAAAAGTGGGGTCATAATATAGATCTCAAATACGCAACCAAGCATGCCCGATATCTGGAAAGTCTTCTGCATCTATTACATGACCTCGTATTACCTCTACATCATGATATCAAGCAAAATAGAATAAATAACTTGAGAGTTTTGTATATCAAGTACATACCCCAGAATTATTTTTAAATGTTTCGATTCACGAAAATATTTTTTGATCTGATAAATTTATATTCTGAGAATACTCAACATTGGAAAGTATCCAGTTATATATATTATTAATTCATTCTTGCCTAGATACTCAGTTTGTTAAAGATTTAGATATATTTCTTATTTGTAAGAGTTCTCACGATATATCAGAGCTTTGAAATTTACTATCTTCTCTGAGATAATCAAGGAACAGATGTTTTTCTGCTACTCAAAACACAGCATCTTGATCAGCTATTAGGTGAGAGTCATATTCACTCACAAAATTATAAACCCCATCATCACTTTGATATAATAGCGTATCCTCATATCAAAATCATGACGCGTCAAGCTGAGACTGATATACTCCGTACTGGTCATTATAAAAGTTATGTTTATTGAAATTAAAACCATAATACGCTCATCATACATTTTTTACTTTATGATCATTAGTGAAAAATGCTAGGTATTTTGTAGTAAGCTCAGAATATGGAAGTTTCTTTTCCAATTCATACTCTTCAATAAATCTATAAGATGAGCTATCTGCATCATAGATAACGATTCACTGTTTCTTCTTTAGAGCGGAGAGTGAGCTAGAATTTATAGGAAAGTATGTACTATAGGTAACTCTATAAAATCATCATGACTTTACAAACTCTCTCTGAGAGTTTGTTTCGATAAACTCCCTGGAAGAAGATAGAAGTCACTCAATAGAACTAGGGAGTTCTGAGATTAGTACATCAGGAGAAAATGCTTTTCTATCACGCAGTTCTATAATTTGCTGTGATTTTTGAGAGGTGTTTGTAGAAAGCCATATACTATAAAGCTCCTCATGAGTTAGAGATGCAATATCATCTATAATCTCTCTCAGGTCAGAGTATTTATCATCATATTTAAGGACATCAAGTTTACTCACAAGTCACTGCAATATTACTTCTTGCTGAGATGGAGAATACTTCAACTCTATCTTTTCTAAAAAACCTGTGAAGGCAACTTCAACTCTATCATCAATAGCAAAAAGAGAAGGACAAGAAATAAAAAATAGTAGGCAAATAAGGAGTATTTTTTTCATGAAATTAACTAAAAAATATAACTATAGAATATATATTTACCCTAAAAATAACTTAAAGGTCTAAAAAAACTCTATAGATTTACTATAGAGTTTTTTTCTTGTTTTGAAAATATATTTTACTCTATTATTTCGCTTAACTAAGACTTCATATATACATAACATAAACTGCAACCGAAGCCATGGCTACTTGGAGTAACATGAGCGGAAATCATAGTTTAAAGTATTCTAAAAATGAAAGATGAATTTTTTCTTTTTCTAATAATCCAGCTGCAACAAGGTTAGCAGAAGAACCTATAAGAGTACCATTACCCCCTAGACAAGCACCGAATGCTAGTGTCCACCAAAGGAAGTTTGCCTCTATACCTTGAACAGTATAAAACTCAATGAGACTCGCAACCACTGGAAGCATAACTGCTGTAAATGGTATATTATCAAGGAATGCAGAGAATATAGCAGATATCCAGAGTATAGCAAGAGCACATACTAATAGATTATCTCCAAATGTATCTTGAATTGATTGCGCAACAAGATCAAGCAGACCAGTGTGTTCAACAGCACCAACTATCATGAAGAGGAATATAAAGAATCATATAACAAGCCATTCTACATCACGCGAAAATGTTTCATGAATGCGTTGTTCCATCATCTCTTTAGACTCATGACATTTTCAAAACTTTCTTCTAATAAGTCTATCTCTAATAAGCATAAGAAGTGCAGCACCCATAACAGCAGGTACAGCTGCTGGCATATGAAAGAATCCATGCAGAAAGAAAAATATAATCACAAGAGTAAGAACAAGGAGAGAAGAAATAAGAAGCTTTTTATGCTTAATCTTATAGGTCTTTTTCATCTCCTTAAGAGTAGCGTCAAAATCTTCAATTTTCTTTACCCTTGAGAGTTCACCTTTCATGAGGACATACATAGATACCGCTATAATGATAGACATGACTACAATAGGGAAACCTAGATTAGAAATGAAACTATTAAATGACAGTCCAGCATATGATCAAATCATTATATTAGGTGGATCACCAATAAGGGTAGCCGCTCCTCAGAGGTTTGACGCAATAATCATAGGGATAACAAAACGAACAGGGTTTATTTCAAAGATTTTTGATATCGATATAGCAACAGGAACTATGAGAAATATCGTAGTAACGTTATCAAGAAATGCAGATAACACTGCCGTGATAAAAAAGAATGAGAAGAACAATATCACTATGTTTCATCTAGAGTATTCAAATAATTTAACAGCGAGCCACTCAAATACGCGAGTTTGAGAGAGAACTCATACTATCATCATCATAGATACAAGTAGAGCAATAACTTCACCATCTATAGCTCCAAAAGCCTGTCCTAAACTTAAAAACTGTAAAGCTGGGACAAAATGCCCAAGTGTATAGTTTAAAAATAATAAACTTGCAGCAATAAAAAACACTACTAGCGTTCTGTGTACTTTTTCAGTAGCAACTAGAGTGATAACAAGAAACATAACAAGGGTCATAAATATACCCGATATTATACTGAAAGCGCTCGAACCATGAGCCGCAACTTCCGCAGATCCTGACGCAAATACTCCAGCACACATAGCTCATCATAGGAGAGCCGCAATTATGAGTTTTCTAACACGTGATCATCACGCAACACCGTCTTCCATAAATATAATAATAAAAAAATAAGACTAAGGAGTTTTAGTCAGAACATAAAAAAAGTCAAGTTTTAAGCTTCACTTAAGACTTGACTATACTTTCTAATGTTTCATTTTATTTTTCTGCTCAAGTTAACTCTCAAACAGATTCTACTACTCATTGTATTTGCTCTACTTTTTCCTGAGCGTCTTCGAGCGTTCATTTTAAGTCATTATAGGTATCTACAGCTCAATTATATGTCTCTTCTACTTTTTGTGCTCATGATCTGATAGTATCTATAGTATCTTTTGTCGTTTCAACTCAGTCGGCTACTTTATCCTTGATATCTATAGCTCAGCTTTTAAACTCACTAACGCTAGGGATATTTGTCACAGTAGAATCAATAGCTTCCTTAGAGCCTCTGATATTATCTGAAAGTCATGGAACTCAGATGAGAGAGTCTATTTTAGTAGCAATATTGGGAGCAAGAAAAACAGAAACTCAGTAGAGTGCTGAAATAAGTATGATAAGAGATAATAATTTTTTCATCTATTAATTATTCAGAAAATAAATCACTTGCATTAAAATCCTTTTTTTGCATTTCTTCTCTGAGTCCGAGTATACTCTCATCCTTGATTTGATTTTTTTTAAGTACATCCATACTGACATCTAAATTTCACCCAAGTTTACCTTTTAGAGCAAAAAGGGATTGTTGTATTTGTCAGAGTTTTTCTGGTGAGAGATTAGTTGCATCTATTTGTACAACTTCAGTTTTAGCCATGAAATGTTTCTTACAAGTTGGACAATGCATATCAATATTTACAGTATTACCAGCTGCTCAAACTATATCGATATTCTTTTCTCCAATATTTGTACCACTACAAAAAGGGCATTTATACGAAGTAAGTAAGTTTTCAACCATATTCTTTAGCATTCCAAAATTCATAGGTGTGTATTTATGAGTATTAATAAAATTTTAGCATAGAGCTAGATTTGTTTCAAGACTTTTGTTATTCTTTGGATTGACTTTTCTCTTCCAAATATATAAATAAGTTCCAATCAACCTGGAGAAAACTGTTGCATAGAGAGGGCTACACGTACTGGCCAGAGAACCTGACCATTTTTCATTTCTCTATTTTTTATCTCGTCTATAAACGTATTTTTTATTTCATCTATACTTTCAAGCTTATTCTCTACGTTTTCTAAAATTTCTAGCGCAACAGTAAGTGAAGTTTTCACATCTGTAAGAGACTCTATTTTCATCTTTTTATTTACTATGAGCTCAGGATCTAAGTCTGCAACATCAGTAAAGAAAAACTGTGTAAGTGTTTTAAAGTCTTCTAATTTTTTCATTCTTGTTTTAAGCTCTTCGAGGATCTTGAGAATATATTCCTCTGGGAAATTTGATATTTCTTCAAGATACTCATTATCATAACGACCTAAGTAAGTTTTGATTTTGTTCCAAAGAGTTGTCGTTTCATAGCTTTTGATATACTCACTATTAAATCACTCCATTCTAGACTCTTCAAATATTGCTCCTGCTCTATGTACATCTGAGAGCTTAAATTTTTCAATAAGTTCACTCATAGAAAATATCTCTTGAGTTGTCTTAGGGTTCCAACCAAGGAGAGATATATAGTTAAGCATTGCTTCAGGAAGAAATCATTTCGCTAGAAAACTCTCAACCGAAACATCTCCTGTACGTTTTGATAATTTTTTTCACCCCTCTCATAACAGAGGTGGTACATGAGAAAATTTAGGCATTTCCCATCCAAAGGCACTGTATAGCAATACATGCTTTGGAGTCGATGGAATCCATTCATCTCCCCTAATAATATCAGTCACTCACATGAGATGATCATCAACTACAACGGCAAAGTGATAGGTTGGAAAACCATCAGTCTTCATGAGTACCTGCTCGTCTACATCTTTACTTGGAATAGTGATCTTCCCTCTTACTGCATCTTCAAAAGTAATTTCTGTGTTATCAGGTACTTTCAGCCTTATGGTGTATTGGGCACCAGCATCTAGTTTCTCCTGAGTTTCCTCTGGAGTTAAATATCTACATTTTTTATCGTATTTAGTTGGAAGTCATAGTGATTGTTGTTCTTCTCTAAGCTCTGTGAGTCGGTCGCTACTACAAAAACAGTAATACGCTTTATCGTCGTCTAGAAGTGTCTTAATATGTGTTTGATAAATATCAAGTCTTTCAGATTGAAAATATGGTCCTTTATCACCAGGGTTATTTGGTCCTTCATCAGGAATGAGACCAACAGAAGCAAGAACATTTTGTAGATTTTCCACACTCCCCTCAACAAATCTTGCTCTATCTGTATCCTCGATTCGCAGCATAAATTTCCCATCATTTTGTTTTGTATACAGGTAGTTATACAAGACTGTTCTCAGGCTCCCTATATGTACAAATCCAGTAGGACTTGGGGCAAATCGCGTAACTATCGTCATCTCTCTGAAAAGTTTATGTTGTAATATAGTTTTAAGTATAAAAAAAACTCCCTAATTATCAAGGAAGTTTGGTATAAAAACAAAATAAATTTATAAATACTTTATAACACTTAAATAAGATATATCAAAGCTAATTATACTTCTGCCTTAGTAGAAATAATATTTTTCTGTTATACTAAGGATAGATTTATAATAATTAAAGTTAAAACACACATGGTAAAACAAGTAACTTCTATGAAAAAACAACAACCACTTACATCTACTCTTATTCCTACAGTTATCGATAAAGTAGGAGGGCAAGAGAGAGCGTATGATATCTATTCAAGACTTCTTGAGGATAGAGTAATATTTCTTGGTGAAGGCATCGATAGCGCAGTAGCAAATACCGTAATTGCTCAACTATTGTTTCTTGAAAAAGCCGATCCAAAGGCCCCAATTACTATGTATGTAAACTCTCCAGGAGGACATGTAACAGCTGGTCTAGCTATCTATGACACTATGCAATACGTAAAGTGTCCAGTTATCACTGTATCTATGGGACTATCTGCTAGTATGGGTTCTATCATCCTTGCTGGTGGTGAGCCTGGTAAGAGATATGCTCTCCCTCACTCTGAGATTATGATACATCAGCCACTAGGTGGAGCAGAAGGGCAAGCAACAGACATTATGCTTGCTGCGAAACATATCGAAAAAACTGGAGATATCCTTTATAAGATTCTGGCAAAACACACAGGTCAGAAACTCGATAAAATCAAAGAGGATTGTGATAGAGATAACTTTATGTCAGCAACTGAAGCACTTACATACTGACTAATAGATAAAATAATCAAAAACTCTTAATTTTAATTATTTTACAAGTCCGGACTCTAGTACACTTTTTAGTAACTTGAGACCGGACTTTTTTAGTGGGTATTTTTTATTTAAATTTTTCAAGCAGTTGCAAAACTTGAAATTCTCACTGAAGCGCTCTATAAAATGTAGTCGCTCTCGGTGTTCCAGAGCCTAGTATTAATGGTATATCATATAACTCAGATAATTTTTCAGCAACATCGAGACTATGGTATCTCGGTGCTTGGTCAGAGATATAACTACTATCATGCTCTTCATCTATAATAATAGCTCAGAGATTATTATATGGATAAAACAAGCTACTCCTCGTTCAAATAATTATTTTTGCATTTCAGCAGTGTATATCCATCCAATATTTAGATTTCTTTGCTGCAGTGACTCCGGAGTGAAGTATGATAACCTCTTCACCAAATACATCTCTTACCCTCTCCCCTATTTGGCTTGTGAGAATAATCTCCGGAATTAGTAGGAGGGTTTGTTTGTTCGTTGCTAGATTATCTGCTATTATTTTCATATAAACCTGAGTTTTTCAGCTTCAAGTAACTCAATATATTAGATGCTTATTTTGCTCTCCCCGAGTAATCTTGGAATATATTTCATCCTGAGATTTAGTAAGAGGTATATTACAGTTTTTATAGGAATACTCTGAGATTTTTATTTTATCATGAGTGTTTTTAGCAATCTTTTCAATTAGATTTCTTGGGAAATATAACCCTAAAGCATGATGAATAGGTGTAATATAGTGTGATGAGACAAAGCTAATAAGCTCTCGCTGTTTCGGGCTAAGAAATATGAAATCAGATTGAAATGATGTAATGTCTTTTATATCTTTTGGAGCACAATTGAGATTGTCCGCACCTACTTCACATACGCAAAGAGCGAGTTCTTGAGTATCACGAAAAGGAACAATAACGATTTTCCCTGGTGCTATATCATTTTTGAGTTCGTCTCTAACACAATAAATAAGACCATAGGTATCAAAAGTGCGCTTAAATGGGATAACTCTATAGTACATAGATATAAGTTATGTGAGTTTGATATCTGAAACTGGAGTACCCATGTCTTCTAGTGCAAGCATAAGTATCTCTCTGTTTTCCGTTTTCTTCAAAGTGCCTAAGGCAATTTTTGTCTTTGTAGCTATTTGCAAAACATCTCATTGCATATCGAAATCAGCCCCTTTTATAGTCATACTTAGGGCAGCTTTACCTCATTGTTTTTTACAGGCAGCAATAAGTGAATTAATATCAAATCATGATCATGACGATGTAACTTGAGGCTGAGTAGATATTTCACTACTTGCAAATATATTTTCTGCTCAGGCAACAATATCATCAGCTACAGGATGAGAGATTGGAGTTTGTTTTGAAGTCTCAGCAGTAATGCTTGGAGTACTTTGTTTTATAGAAGCAGCTTGTGTTTGCACTGATGATACTTGTTCTCCAGATCATGACAGTAATTTCAAAAGTCCTATTCTAAAAGTTATAGACTCATCAAAGCTATTTTTAGATTTCATGAGCATACTTTGTAGTTCCTCCATAAGTGCTACACTCTTTGAAATATTTTGTCCATTTTTCAGACTCTGTATCGCTCAAGACTGAATATCTCACAGTATTTCCTTGAAGAAGTTTTTGATGTTTTTACCAGTGCTACTAAGTAAGTTGAAATCATCCAACAAAGTAACATCTTCCTGCATGAGTTTCAAGATAAACTCTCTTTTCTCGTCCTCACTTGCAACTCAAAGAGTTTCTACTATATGAGAGTATGATATTTTATCCTCAGAGATAAGCTGCTCGAAAAGACTCACAGCATTTCTCATCCCTCACTCAGAGTTTTTTATGATATATTCGTAACTCTCATCATCAACCGTTACTTTTTCCTCTGACGCAATAAACTCTAATCTAGATTTTAAATCTTCATTTGAAAAATTTCTAAAATCATATCTCTGACATCTAGAGAGAATTGTATCCGGCACTTTGTGAATTTCCGTAGTTGCCAGGATAAATTTTACATGTTTTGGTGGCTCCTCTAATATTTTTAGAAGCGCATTAAATGCTCACTTTGAGAGCATATGTACCTCATCAATTATATAGATTTTATACTTAGCCTGTGTTGGTTGGAACTGAGCTTTTTCTATAATTTCACGGATATTATCCACTCCCGTATGACTTGCTGCATCTATCTCTATCACATCTATCAGGTTGTCATCAGCAAAAGCTTTACATATATTACATGATAAATCTGGGTCTCAGTCTTTTGGGCTTTCACAGTTTATAGCTTTTGCAAATATTCTCGCAGTGGAGGTCTTCCCTGTTCCTCTTGGTCCAGTAAATAAGTATGCTCCAACTGTTTTATCTCACGCTACAGCTGCTTTTAAAGTCGTTTTAATAAACTCTTGCCCAACAAGAGAGCTAAAGTCTAGAGGTCTATATTTGAGATAAAGTGCCATTTATTATTTTCAAAAAATACTATTAATCTTCTCCTCCAAAGATACTCAATCTTGCTCAAAAAGCAACGTAAGAACTCAGGTAGATTTCACTGCATCGATATGAGATTGCTTATCATCTATAAATAAAATATTCTCAGGTTTTACTGAGTGTACTTGCATCACATACTCTATATTTTCTTTTTTACTTCCGTCATCATAGGCAAGTAATTCCATAAAGTATTTTCACATATCTAAATCAGAAAAAATAGTTTGGAGACTCTTTTTAGGAAGAGACGTATTGGTAAAAAAATCATACTTTTCATAATTATTCTTTATAAAGTCTGCTGTATCAGTAATCAAAGAAACTTGAGATTCTTGAACAAATAGATCTCTATTAATTTCAGCTAAAACAAGTGCTTTATCAAAAGGTTTTATTTTATATATTTTATCAAGCAACAAGATTCGATTGAGTCCTATTCAAAAAATATCAGACACTCAAGGTAACTGAAATAACTCATATTTTTCTAATATATTTTGAATAATATCTTCTTTATTTTGACCCGAATCAGTAATAACTCCATCTACATCAAAGATTATAGTTTTTTTCATAATAAGCTAGGTAAAGAAATACAAAACATTATTCCATACAAAATAAAAGCCGAAAATTCGACATTATATCTCCTCTGGGCAAATATCTTGTTTATAAAAGCAACTATACCAATAGATATAGTTACAATGAGCGTAAGGATGAGCCAGTATTCCTGCATAATTAATATCCTTTATTAAAATCTATCTTATGTATCAAATCTTGTCATGAAATAAATCGTTTATAATTTTCTGAGAATATTTTTAGAATAGATTCGTTATCTTCATCATAGCCAGAAATATGTGGAGTTATAAATACATTTTCGAGACTCCAAAGTTCTGAATCTTTAGGTAATGGCTCAATTTGAAAAACATCAAGCACTGCTCCAGCTATCTCCTTAGTTTTGATTGCCTCTATTAAATCTTCTTCTATTAGGTTTGCTCATCGTCAGAGACTCATAAATATTCCTGAAGGTTTCATTTGAGAAAATACATCTTTATTTATGATTCACTTGGTTGCATCCGTATTTGGAAGAACCGAAACTACATAGTCGCACTGAGATAAGAACTCTTGGATAGTTTCTTGGGTATACATAACATCAAAACACTCCTTCGATACATCAGAAGATCCATATCACAACGTCTTCATTCAAAAAGCTTGCGTCATTTTTGCAATATGACTTCATATAGAACCTGTTCCCATTATTCAGATTGTTTTATTTGTAAGTGATGGATATGCTTTTGGAGCCCAATTTTTATTCTTTTGATTTTCTATATTTCAAAGGATCTCTTTTTCTTTCACCAATATATATCCAAGTACATACTCTGACATAATAGCTCCATATACATCTTTTACATTTGTAAGGGTGTAATCTGTTTGTAATCACTCCTGTACCATTGCATCTATTCATGCAAAACTAGATTGCATCCATTTAAGATTTTTTGCTTTATTAATATATTCCTGGACTATAAGAGGATTTCAGAAAATAATATCTGCATCAACAATATGTTCTAATATTCACTCCTCATCTTCTGGAGCATATATATCTGCATTATTTAATCCTAAAGAAATCACTTCTTCCTTAAATAGTTTTTGTCATCTCGTAATCAGTAGTATTTTATTTTTCATAATTATTTCAATATAGTATTATCATCTATCCCCTTGAGCATATCCTCTACAATAGTTCGCTCATGCCACTCTATAGGTCCAGCGTTTGTGAGGAGAGCATGTTCATCTCATTTACCAGCTAAGAGAATGATATCATCTTTTCTTGCCATGACGAGAGCAGTACGTATTGCCTCACGTCTATCTGATATAATCCAAAAATCTTCTCATTGCTTTCTATCAATTCCTGGAAGTATATCTTTTATGATTTCTCCAGTATTTTCAGTGTAATCATCATCTTGTGTTACTATGACAACGTCAGACAGTCTTGAGACTACTTGTCACATAATTGGTCTCTTAGTTTTATCTCTGTCACCTGTAGCTCAAAACACTGTAATAACTCTTCATTTTCATTTCATCTCTCAAAGTGTTGTAAGAACGTTTTCCAGTGCATCAGCAGTATGTGCATAGTCAATGAAGACTGAGAATCAATCTTTAGATTTCACTTCTTCCATACGTCCTGGAATCACATGCACATCTGCTACTATTTTTTCTATTGTATCTCTATCGATACCAAGTGAAGCAAATACTCAGACAGCTGCAAGTATATTATAAACGTTGAAGTTTCCTCTGAGTTTTGTTTTAATATGAACATCCTTTCCAGGCATATTTATAGTAAAGTTCATTGAAGCCTTTGTGTTTTTTATGTTTTGAGCTTTTATATTAGCTTCATACCCCATTCCATATGTATAGAGAGAGTCATAGGTTTCATTTAAAAAGAGGTCTTTATAG
>JAJOLH010000003.1 GCA_021129415.1 Candidatus Altimarinota bacterium
AAAATTCTAATCTTTTTCTAGGAAAATACAATACTTTTACATCTCAATATTATCTGGAATCATAGAGCTCATATCAGGTTTCAGCTCTGCTCTAAAACATTTTTTCGTGCCATATAGATCAATATGAAACTCAAGCGCGTGGAGCATTTGTCTATGCACTTGATAGAGAGTTGCAGCTCTCTTATTAGCTTTTGGATTTCCGTAAACACTGTCCCCTATTATAGGATAGCCAATACCTGCTAAGTGAACTCTTATTTGGTGAGTGCGTCATGTTTCTAGATCTATCTTAATAACAGTATAGGTCTCATCAATATATCATAGGACTTCTCCGTGTGTTACGGCACTTTTGGGATTGACTGGATTTTGAAGAGTCATTTTAGTCCTATCAGTAGGATGTCTCCCAATTTCAGAGTTTATAGTAAACTTATCTTGAGTAAGCACTCCTGTAACTATAGCAATATAGTATTTTTTTACTTCTCTATTTTTTATCTTTGCAGCTATATCTTTCATATATATATCATTTTTTGCTGTCAAAATAACACCCGTAGTATCTTTATCAAGCCGATGAACAATACCTGGACGCTGTTCTCATGAGATTACAGGAAGTTTTTCTCTACAATGGTATAATAAAGCGTTTACAAGAGTCCCTTTTTTTCCTTCTACTCATGGAGTAGGATGGACGTTTATTTGCGCATTTTTATTTATAACGCAAATATTCTCATCCTCATAAACAATATCTAAAGGAATATCTTCTGGAAGAATTTCTGTTGAAGTAATAATCTCAACAATTGATATCTCACTTTTTGGGTCAATTTTTAGGTTTTTTTTAACCTTGTGGCCATTCACTTGCACGCAGCCAGTATCAATAAGTTTTTGTATATAACTTCTGGAAATATCAGTAAAAAGAGCTGATAAGTACATATCAACTCTTTGTTTTTTATCTATGTTAACTGAGAAATTGTAGTTCATTCTATTTTTATAATCCTAGACTTTTCTTGATTTCATCTTCTTTTGCTTTGTTCTCTGCTTCTTGAGTTTTATTTTCAAGTTCAGCCCTATAGAGATCTCCGAGTTGTAGCCACTCAGATTGTTGTTTTGCAAGGAGTTTCTTAATATCCTCTGGGTGATCTTTTGCAAGCTCTCTAAATTTTTCTCTTTCTTCAGTAAAAACCTTAGATAATTCATCAAACTGGAACTGAGATAGAGTAGGTACCGCATCTATTACTCTCTTTTTTTCCATTGTATTGAGAGAAAGAGAATGCTTTAAAAGGTCAGAGAAAAGTTCTACGTCTACATTTACTGCTTCACTATGAAGGTTCAGTAAACCTAATACTATTGCGTCAACCTCTTCTTCTGTGATTTGTGAGCCAGCCATAATATACTTGATTACATATAATAATTCCCTAAAATTATATGTATATTTTATCAAATACAATTTTTTTTAAGCCTTTATGAGTATTTTCAAAGCAGAGTGAATTATCATGCAAGTGTGAAAGTATAGCGAAAAAGAACTCTACTATAAAATATTCTTTCGTGAATACGGAATTTTAACGGTAAAAAAGAGAAAAAAGACTCGTGAAAAACCAGTTGATGCAGGATACTTTATACACTGTGAGATAGTTACTCAGCAAGACAAGCAAGTACACACGATCTGAAACATTAAGATCTCTAGTTTTTTTGAAACAAGAAATAGATCATATAGTCAGATAGAGTCATTTCTCAAAATACTCTCACTTGTTAAAAAAGAACTACCAGAGTGATCCCCACACTATGAGGTTTATGATATGCTCACTGGCATGATTGACACTCAAGAGCAGTTAAACTCAGATAGGCTTCTTTTAACGCATCTTAAAACCATAGCTTGTTTTGGAAACCTATGAGACTCTCACTCTAGTGAAGGCACAAAAAAAACACTTACGTTTATTCACAACAACAAGTATTCTCAGATCATGAAGCTCTGAGAAATCCCTAGTGACATAAAAAAAGACTTAGAGCATATGCTCTAAGTCTTTTTATTTAATACCCTATATTATCTCTAATCTGTTCTAATAATCCCTTATCTATGTCTGATATAGTTTTTGGCATTTTTGCCTCAACTTTTACTATGAGATTTCATTTTTTAGATCATTCTGATTTTCAAAACTCTTTTACTCTAAACTTGGATCATGACTTAGTCCCTGCAGGGATAGTAAGCTTGGCTTTTTGTCCATAAACTCAGGAAACCTCTATCTTACAACCCAGTATCATATCAAATACAGGCACTTCATATGTTTTTTCAAAATCTAGAGTCACTGGTTTTTCTGCTTTTTGTTGTCTTGTGTCATATTGCGATGAACTGCGAGTTCTTCCCTGTCATCATCACATATTTCAAAATAAATCTCAGAAATCAAATTCCACGTTTTGTCCTCTCCCCGATCATCCTCCACCTCAAAACCCTGAAAACATATCTTCGAATCATCCAAATCATCCTCAAGAAGAACTTCATGCTCCAGAAAACGGATTCCCTCATCCTCAAAATGGATTTCCTCACGCTCATCCAGTAGATCAAAATGTATCATACTGCTGACGTTTCCCTTCATCTGAAAGTGTCTGGTAGGCAGAATTAGCCTCTTTAAATTTTTTCTCAGCAGTAGCATCACCCTTGTTTTTATCAGGGTGATACTTCATTGCCTGCTTTCTATAAGCTTTTTTTATTTCATCCTGAGTAGCGCTTTTATTTACCCCGAGTGTTTCGTACAAATTATCTGACATATTTTTGACTTTTTATAATTTTACAGTATATATAGGTATATTATTCCTCATAAAGACTCTATGAAAAATATAATTACTCTCATTATAGCAAGCTCGATAATCATTACAAACATTTTTACTGTAAACGCTCAAGAATGATATATAGAAAATCTCCTAGATCTAAATTATGGTCCAGAATCATACAAATTAGAGAATATTCCTACTCTAAAAGAGCAGAACTTTACAAGTCCTGCAGTGCAAAGTACTTACAATGAATTCAGACAGATAGATACTGTTCTCAGAGCAGAGTTTATAGCACAATACAGAGCCTGATCTCTCTCATATTATCAAATGCAAGATATTATTGGTAGTTACAGTAATTTTATATATTACGTCGAAAAAACATTCTACTATATCACGCTCGAAGAAAAAGGTTTCCGCAGTAAAGAAACTAAAACTGCTATCATCAATGGGTATACAAATATGAGAGCAAGTTATATGAATGTGAAGAATATAATTAAATAATTAGAAATACAAGTTAAATGAGCCACTTCTGCTATCCTTATGTATGAGAGCGGAATGTATTCAAATCGATTATCAAAACTAAAATCCTAACGTAAGCTAGGATTTATTTTTTATTTTTCTAAATTATATTCTGCCTCTTGTTTATCAGAGATAATTTGTTTTTCTGAAAAAGTAATAACTCGACGCTTCATGTGGTTTACGATGTTTTTATCATGAGTTGCGATGATAACAGTCTTTCCTGATTTATTGAGATCTTCGAATATTTCCATAATCTCTCCAGCTGTAACTGGATCGAGATTCCCGGTTGGCTCATCTCAGATAATAATAGAGGGGTCATGTACGAGGGCTCTCGCTATAGATACTCTTTGTTTTTCTCAACCTGAGAGTTCTTGAACAGAAGTATCTTTTTTAATAAGGAGTCCTACTTGTTCAAGTGCTTGTGGAACTTTTTTTTGTATTTGTTTGTCTTTATATCCGCATACCTCCATTGCAAAGGCTACATTTTCATGAACCGTCTTTGACTCCATGAGTTTATAATCCTGAAATATTACTCCAATATCTTTCCTGTAATCAAGTAAAAGCTTCTCTGTGAGGTTTCGATACAAAAATCATCCATTATCTAAAACTATAT
Source organism: Candidatus Altimarinota bacterium (assembly GCA_021129415.1). Taxonomy (GTDB): domain Bacteria; phylum Patescibacteriota; class Gracilibacteria; order BD1-5; family UBA6164; genus JAACSU01. The sequence continues at coordinate 3,887 of JAJOLH010000003.1, forward strand.
CACCTCTCTCTGGCTTAAAATCTCATATGAGAGAACGAATAAGAGTCGTCTTTCCTGATCATGAATACCCAATAAAAAATACAAACTCACCTGGCTTGATTTCGAGATTTATATCCCTGAGTACTATTTTATTTTTAAAGCTAAGAGTAAGCTTATCTATTTTCATGAAATATTTTTAGTTGCGCGCATAAATAAATGATATAAATATCAGAAAAAAGAGCAAAGAATTATTTTCCTTGCTCTTGCTCTTTTGCTTTTTTATTCGCTTCCATACGATCTAGTTGTTTTTGCCGTTTTTCATCTTCTTTTTTTTGTTTAAATTCTTCTTTCTTTTTTTCCCACTCATCTTCAAGTTTTTCAATATCTCATAGAGTTTTGTTTATCTTTTCTTCGACCATGGAGCGTTTTTTACAATACCTTTCTCGAGATACTTGAAGTATCTTTTCATACCGCTCTTTAAATTCTTCTGGTTGTTGTGGATGTGGAGGAAATGTTCCAGCTGAAAATATTGGTGAAGGCATACCATCAATAAGTTGTTTTAAATAAATTGTGTATTTTTTTTGATTCATAAGATCTTCTGCCTCTATATCTCATGAAAATGCTTCCGCAAGCATAGCAGAATCGTGATGTCATACTTGAAATGACACAAGGGTACCTACATTACCAAACACCGCTCCTCTCACCTCTTCGGTCATTTGATCAATATATTGATTAGCCATAACAAGATTGAGCTTATATTTACGAGCTTCCGAGAGAATCGTTGAAAAACTGTCTGTGGCAAAGTTTTGAAATTCATCAACATAAAGGTAAAAGTCTGTTCTTTCATTTTCAGGAATATCAGCTCGACTCATTGCGTCAAGTTGAAACTTCGTTACCATCATGGCTCACAAAAGACTAGACGCATCTTCTCAAATTTTTCATTTAGAGAGATTTACTATAATAATTTTTTTATTATCCATAGCCCATCTCATTGAAAATGAGTTCTTTGGTTGTCCCAGTACATTTCGCAAGATAGTACTTGAGAGAAACTGCCCTACTTTATTGAGAATCGGCCCAGCTGTTTCATTTCTCTGTTGAGGAGTGAGTTTTCCATACTCGTGAGTCCAGAACTTTTTTACAACAGGATCTTTAATCTTTCTTACAACTTTATTCCTATACACTTCACTTGTAAGCATGAGAGGGATGGAGATAAGTGTGGTATTTGGGTACTCCATGAGAGCAAGTATAGTATTTCTGAGGGTATGTTCGAGACGAGGTCCCCAACTATCACCAAATATACGTTTAAATATTCCAACCAAGCCAGAAGCTACAAATGATCTTTGATCATCTCATATATTTTCAAGCATATTAAACGCTATTGGCCACTCTTTATCAGATGGGTCAAATATAATAGTTTGATTCGTTCTATTTTTGGGAATATGCCCAATCACCCCCTCAGCTAAATCACCATGTGGGTCAATAACTGCGACTCCTCGTCATTTTTTAATATCATCAAGTATCATGTTCTCTAAGAGAATAGATTTTCCCATACCAGTTTTCCCAATAATATACATGTGACGACGACGATCACCTGGCCCCATACCAAAACTCATGTCTGTACCACGAAAATTTGTTTTTCAAATAGGAGTTAGATTTGTATCTGGAATAATATCATCATCTAAGTCCGGATCAATAATTGGGAGATTAGATGGTGGTTCAAAGGCTCTACTACTTACCCAGTTAATATAAGGAGTTTTCACATAATTTGTAGGAAGATGTACAAATCCTGAAAGTTCTGGAGTTGAAAGGATATCTCACCTGCATATTTTTCTATCCTTTGCATTTGATACATCACTATCAAGAGTAGAAATTCCAGAGAGTTTCAATCAATTTTGACCAAATTGCGTATAAACAGAAAGAGTCGAAGCAATCTCGCTTATAGCGCTGCGTACCTCTAAACTACTTTCTCACGCGCAAATAATATTAATATCTACTTCATAAGCCTCTGATGAGAGCTTAGAGAGAAATTTAGCATCAATCTTGTCTGGGTTTTCTAGGATATCTTTTGTTTGATCATTCGTTGTCTTGTCGTCTTCTTCTAGTATTCCAATATTTGTGTCATCCTCATTTTTTCTCATCAAAAGAGAAATAAGCTTGCCTAATAGTATGAGAGGAAACATAAGTATTTTAAAATACTTATATACTGGATGGAGGAGTATGTTCTTTAAGAATCTAGGATATGATGACGTGAGTATCTTGATCGTTCTCTTTGCATCTTTTTTCCATACTTTTGAGCACGTAGGACGAAAATTTACCTGAAATGTGTTCATAGTATATTTTCCTGTTTTTGAGAGTGCTCAAGTCAGAGAAGAAAAAGGATCTATTTCTACTCACTTTCAAACAGTTACTCCTGGATCCTCAAATGTTTTAAGACTATAAAAATAATGTTTTTTAGTGGAAACCCTTCCAACTGAAATTTTGTTATTTGGAATATTTTCTAGATAATCTCCAACAGTTGTTATCTCTACATTGCTAAAATGCGCATATATTTGATTTACGAGAAACGAAGAATATTTTTCAGGGCAAATCAAGAAAAACCGTATCCTATTCCCTACTTTTGTAATCTCAAAACTAAACGATTCACCAGAGTTTTTTCATCCATACGCTCTATGTAAAATAACCAGTATTTCATTAAAAATAGCTGGTCCCTTTTCATTTTGTTTATCAACAAGAATTTCTAGTATCTTTTTTTGCATGTAATAACCAAAAAATATACTAGAAGTATAGCATATTTTTTATAAAAAGTGAATTATTTTTAGATTTAATCTATTTCAAAATCTTCATCATCTTCTTCTGGATGTTCTTTTTGATATTCTTCTATATCTATGAGTCATGTACCCCAGAGCCCATGTTGTGAGCAACTTGCCCTGATTTCAAAGCTTTCAAATCCCGAAATATCAAACTCAGCAACAGGATCTTCGTCGGTCATGATAAATATTTCTTCAACTATATGTCATTCATCATCTACAAGATAGATGGCTGTTACCCTATGATCTTCTCAGCTTGGATGCATTTCTTCTTCTTCTCACACGCAGACTTCAACTTTTTCACTATCAAGGTGAATAATTCTTGGCATATGCTCTCTCTCAACATGTGAGAGATGATCTGGATTATCAACATAGATAACTTCATCTTCTATAGGAGAAAAATCCTCAAAGCTACCATCGCAACTTGGGCAATGGATTTCTTCACTAATCTCATCTATTCACGTTCCTGGATCGATGTTATCATCCACTTCTCAAATTGCCTCGTCATATATATGTGAACAATTCACACAAAGAAACCTCATAACTGTCTGGGTAAGAAATATATTTACACGTAGTACTATATCACTATACTAAACGAAATCTCTCTCTTAATCAATTTTTTTTTGCTGACAATGGATAAAAAACATGAAAAAATATTCCGTGACTATCTAAATATAAAAGATACGGCTTGAATTCATGAAGAAAAACTGTGGAATAAAGTAAAAAAATATAATAAAATATTTTCATACATTCCAGGAGTGCTTTGCGTCTGCGTATGAAATTCCCTTGCGATGAATGCAGCCCATAAGGACTCTGATATCGATCTATTTATCATCACAAAGAGTAAACGCATTTGGACTACAAGAATACTCATAACTGCGCTGTTATGACTGCTATGAGAGAGAAAAACGAGCAAAAAACATACTGGGAAATTTTGCCTTTCGTTTTTTATAACTCAAAATCAACTCTCACTAGAAAATATTGCTATAAAAAATGATATTTATTTGCACTACTGGATCAAAGCTCTTGTCCCTGTAATAAATAAGAATAATACTTTTGAGCAGTTCATTATAGAGAATTCGAGCTTTTTCTCTCTAGATAAGCCAATAAATGCAAAAACACCTGTTCAAAAAAATACCTATTTATATGAGTTTTTAACAAAATTGTGAGATGTTTGTGAAAAAATATTAAAAAACATATTTCTCCCACGCACAAAAAAAAGCTTCCAGAAGCTCTGAAAACCTTATTGAGTCGTTATTTCTGACGATATGCTTAAATTTCACGACAAGGATAGGAGAAAAGAGATTAGAGATGCTATTTTTTACTAACCTGTATCTTTCCTATAGTACTTTCATCTATCTCTAGTATTTTAAAATAGAGTTTAAGCTTAGCATTTTTTCCGTCTTCATCATATATTTTAAAACAAATTTCTTCGTCTTGTTTTGGGAATCTTTCAAGTTTATGAGTAATCATATAACTCACTGTTTCACTTCAGAATTCTTTTTCATTCATTCATAAGTCTGCAAGCTCTAATTCAAACTCATCAACTATATCATTCATTAGGATAGATGAATCTATGGTGAAACTCCCATCTTCGTTTTCTATAATTTCATCTGTCTCAAAGTCTGTTTCATCATGTATTTCTCAAAATACCTCTTCTACAACATCCTCAATAGTAGTAATTCCAGCAACTCCCCCATACTCATCCATAACTACTGCAATATGCTGACGAGATGACTTAAAGTTTTCTAGAAGCGTATCAATAGGTTGATTAATAGGAGCTTTCAGAAACTTTTTAAAGTGAAGTGCTTTGAGTTTTTTGTCATTGTGTCCTGCTCTTCGCTCTCTGAGGATATCACGAATAGTCAGTATACCAATAATATTATCTATTTGTTTGTGATATACAGGGATTCGACTATGCGTGTGAGTGAGATAATACTCTAGAGCTTCTTCAACAGTCATATCATCAGGTAGAGCATCTACCTTTACGCGAGGAACCATTATCTCCTCTATGAGAGTATCACCGAACTCTAGGGTATTTTTAAGCATCTCATGCTCATCATCCTCAAGCGCTCAACTGTCTTTTCATAGATCGATAAAACTCTCTATTTCCTCATCTGTTACCTTTGTTGCTACGTTTTTTCCTGTAAACACCTTGATGAGTATCTCGAGAAAGAATATTACCGGAAATAACAAAATCATGAGTACTTTATATATAGGAGCTACTTTGAGAGAAATTGACTGAGCATTTTTAGTCGCAAAACTTTTTGGGACTATTTCTCAAAACACGAGTATAAGGAAAGTAATAAGACCAGTAGCCATTCCTATTGCGAGAGATTCTTCGATTCCAGATGTTTTTGCAAACGAAATAGATAACTGAGTAGCCAAAGCAGCTGTATAAACATTTACTAAATTATTCCCGACAAGAATAGTGATGAGAAGCTTATCAGTGTTAGATTTAATATGAGAAAGAGCCTTTGAGCCAAAGAGTTTTTGCTTTAAAAGAGATTCAACTTTATGTGAAGGTAAACTCATGAGAGCAATCTCTGTCCCTGAAAAAAATCCAGAGAGAAGAAATAATACAATGAATAATCAGTACTGCCAGGGGTCCATATTAAGAAAATTAATTATTTAAAAATAAATTATATAGCTTTCTTTTGATTGTAAAATTATTTCAATCAAAAAACTTCAAATTGATCTCAGATTAATCTTCATTCATCATCAATGAGCATATGTGATCATAAAAATGAAAATATTGATATGTTATTATCTTTGAGAGGATTTATATATATTCCACTTCATGAAGCAGCCACTTCTCAACGTATCTGATATAAAAGAGCTCCCGAGGATGTATTTTCTACAAAAAGAGCATAATCATTATTTATAAAATCAAAATTATACGCGCTCCCTGTTCCACTATTCAATGATAAATCATTTTGGAGATATCATACTCCAGCTAGTTGCCCTGTTCCTGTAATATTTTGTTCTATAATAAGCTCATTTGTTTCATTATATGTATCATTATCTATTCTAAATAATACAAGCCTATGAGATGCATTAATATCTAAATGTAGGTATCATGATGACACCTGTCAAAGTTTTCTAAAAACACTGTCATTATTATATGGGTTTTCTTCAATATAATTTTTCATCTGAGTATTTGACCAAAATGTATTATACAATCATGAATCCTCTATAACATATCCATAGGTCAAGACTCTCGCATCAGCATCATCATCAATATATCCATCAGGATAGTATATACTTCCTGTTGAAGAGATACTAAAATTATCACTATTAAAGTTATCATCATATCCGTCAGCTGCAATAAAAGCGTTGCTTCCAAGGTCTAAAAATGTATTATCACTGTCTCAAAAAGTTCCTGTTAAGACAGAGCTATTTACAGGTATTTGATGTCATTGATAGTTAGCAAACTCAATATCATTAAAATCACTATTAAAATTTAGAATAAGCTCTGATCCATTATCATGAGTTCAAAGACATATAATAGCTCCCGTTAAATATCGTAACTGAGTATCTACATCGTTGTCTAAGACAGTAGAACCACTCATAGAAATATTATAAGGGCATGATATTATGTCAATAAAACCACTCCCTGTATTACCCAGTTCACGAGAATATTTCATAGCAAGATCTCATTTTGCTTCAATAATATTCATAAGAGAAATTTCAATATTTCTTTTATCATATTCCACAGATAACTCTACAGCAACATTGAGTACTACGGTAGCCATAAACACTCCAAGTACAACAAGAACCATAGTATACACTAAGACTGTTCATTTTTTAATCTCTTGATATTGCATTTTAAAAAACTAAGGAATATTCAAATATCTCATCTCGTGGGAGGTTTAACCAACTTTGCCCATGATAATTTAGATTATAATTCGGTGATATATAGAGTGACATTTCTACTATTGCTCCTGAATTATATTCTAAAAGTTGGAAATTTTGTAGATTAAATCGGGAGAATAATTTATCAGGGAAAAAAGTATAATCATATATCACTGTTGAATCTGTATCTATACTTATGATTTCACTATTTGAGAGTGATCTATATCATAAAACACTATCATGATAAGTATTGACACTTCCCGTCTTAGATAAGCGAAGAGTATCCTGATCTACAACTCATATAAGCACTCCATTTTGATTATCTAAATCTCTCAATAATCCTACATCAAAGCTCCCTGAAGCATAGTCATGTAATATCTCTAAGTTTCAAGTATCAAGCACCGTTGTAAATCAGTAAAAATCTTTTAAGAAATTAGACTGCGCAGAGCTACGTGAAATACCGAGTATAGTCTCGCTCATAAAGTAAAAAATACCTCACAGTAAAAAAACCGATATTACAATCGAAACCATAAGCTCTACAATGGTAAAAGCATTCAAGTTTTTGTCTACAGAGTTACTCTTCATAAGCCTTGTATTTTAGGTAAAAAGACATACATTTATGTATAGAGCCAGTATATAGAAAAATTAAATTTATCAAAATGATACAAACAAGGAAAGCAGAGTCATTTGTGTGAATTATTGTATGAGTATTTATACTCGCTTTTGTAATACTTGGAATCGTAAATATACTTATATTTAGTACTGATATCACTACAAAATATAATGAAAAAAATCGTATTCAAGTTCTCAAACAAAACCTTACAAATATTATCAAAGAACTCGATACATCTATTCTAAAAGAAAATGAAATATTCTATGTGCATAAAAATCGGGCTTCCCCATGAAATAAATATGAAATATACACGGGTTCTACAAATGAAAATTTTAAATATATAGATGAACTAGGAAATACTATCAGTAATATTTCCACATATCAGGGAGATATTTATGCTCAATTTCTCTGGATCTCAAACGAAGATATAACATTTCTTGATCAAAACCAGGTTATTAGAGTAAGTATAAAAAAACTTGTAAGAAAATAGTTTGAAACTCATTCAATAAAAAAGGAATTCTTTCATTTGTATTTGAAAGAATCAGAATTTAGATATAAT
>JAJOLH010000029.1 GCA_021129415.1 Candidatus Altimarinota bacterium
AGTTTAGAGATATTATAGAGACTCAAAAAAATTCTGGAAAGAAAATTCTTCTTGCAATAGGCTGAGCAAATGGTCTTGATTATAGTTTGCTGAAAAACTCTATAGATTTTGAATTATCACTTGGGAAAATGATACTTCCTCATAGCTTAGCGTTTACTCTATTGTTAGAACAAGTGTATAGATGCAGTGAGATGGAGAGGGGAAGTGGTTATCATAAGTAGAAATATTGACTATTCTTAAAAAATAAATATAATCCCTCCGCGAGTGACAAAGAAGTATCTGATTTGGCCCCCACCCAGAGTGCTTACTTTCAGTGTGCTTACTTTGTCCCCCGACCATTAGGAACTTACTTGAGATTTCTCAAGAAAGATTGTCCTAATTGCCCGCTTCATGCTACATGAAGCGGGCTTTTACCTTCTCAAAAAATAAAGACAAAAAAAGCCGGACCACGAAGGGCCCAGCAAGTTATTGAGGCAGGAATTACTAGACTATTACGAACAGTATGAGAGAGCTGAGGTTATTACGATACGTGTAGGTTCCAAATCATACTATATTCTTTCCCCACATCTTAGCGTCGTGTCGGAAGAGTCTTTCAAATATCTCTAGGAGCACGAAACAATCTTCTTTCTTTACTGCCAATGAACTTTCTCACGTCAGCATTATTGATCTTTGTTTTGAGTTCTTAGGGTATAATATGTACTTGAAAAAATAAATATTTCACTAGACTTAGCTTTAAGTATAATTTCAACTCCAAAAAATACAAATATGACTATAAAAGAGCAAATTTACAGCGCTATTAAAAACACAGATTTTCCAGATTTAAAATTTTTATATTCTCCAGAAGTTTTGGCTATATCGTCAGAAGTTTTAGAGGAGTTACTAGAAGATGAAAAACAAGATTTTTACAAGAAATTAGAAACTTCAGATGATAATATAGATTTTGAGACCTTTGATGATTTTTCACTTCTCAGTTATTATTTTTCATTACTAGAGCACTATCAGGGAGTGCATAGTGATGATATAATCAGAAAAATAATAGAAGACTTTGAACCTATGTATATAGATTTTTGAAATGAGATAGCGTACAACAAGAGGTATTACGATATGCTAAAGCTTTGTGTAGAAAATAATGACCTTGATGTGCAAGAGTCCCGAATTATAAATAAATCCATAGAGGCTTATGAAGTAAGATGAATAAATCTAGAAGAAGTGAAACAAAATAGACTCAAAGAAATATCTAAGAAACTCTCAGAGATTTCTCAAAAGTTTTCAAACAATGTAGTGGATAGTAAGAAGGAGTTTGAATATATCTTAGATAATGAGGAAAGTATTTCGCAGATGCCTCAGGATGATAGAGATGCGGCTATCAAGAGAGCAGATGATAAGAAGGCATCATGATACCTCTTTGATGCCTCACAAGGCTCATACATGTCTATTATGAAATATTGTAGTGATAGTTCTATAAGGCAACATTTCTATGAATCACGTCATAAATTCGCTACTCATGGGAAATATAATAATAAGCCTCTTATTTTAGAGACTTTAGCTTTAAGAGAAGAAAAAGCTCAATTGCTAGGGTTTAATAATTATGCAGAGTTGTCTCTTAAGTTTAAAATGGCAGAGTCACCAGAACAAATAATAGAACTATTTTCTGATATATCACGAAAGGCAAAACCAAAGTCGAAAGCAGAGCTTGATGAGATCCGTGAATATTTTAAAATAGAGGATTTAAAAATATGGGATCTGTGATACTACGCAAATATTTTAAAAAAAGAGAAATACGCACTCGATGACCGTGAGCTTAAAAAATACTTCGTATTTGAGAATGTTCTGGAGGGGATGTTTAAAATCATTAACAAACTCTATGGAATTGAGATGAAAAAGCTGGAAATAAATAGCTATAGTGAAGATGTTGAAATATATGAAGTATCAAAAAATTGAGTGTTTCTTTCGTACTTCTTTACAGACTATTTTTATAATGAATTGAAACGTCCTGGAGCATGGGCAAATATCCTCAGACAAGACTTTAAATGAAACAAAAAGGTTACACTTAATGTTTGTAATTTCCAGAAAGCTTCTAATGATGTAACTTTACTAACCCTATGAGATGTAGAGACTATGTTCCATGAGTTTGGTCATGCTACTCATGAAATACTCTCTAAGAGTAAGCACTCAGAACTTTCGGGCTTTCATGTTGAGTGGGATTTTGTAGAGCTTCCGAGTCAACTTTTAGAAAACTGGTGTCGAGATAAGAGATGAATGGATATATTTGCAAGCCACTTTGAAACAGGAGAAAAAGTTCCAGAGGAGATACTCCAAAAACTAGAGCTTTTAGAACACTTTGGTAATGGTGAGTTTGTTATAGGACAAAATACCTACGCAATGATGGATATGTGACTCCACAGTAAAAAAGTTCCTACAACTGAGGACGAGCTCGATGCCTTTGTAAATAAAAATTATGATGATAACGCATCACTTCCTCGAACAGACATATATTCTCCACATACGAGTTTCACGCATATCTTTGATGGATGATATGCAGCAGGGTATTACAGCTACATGTGGGCTGAAATCATAGAAAAAGAGGTATGGAAAGCATTCAAAGACTCGGGAGATATATTCTCACCAGAGATATCTAAGAAATTCCACGATCTCATACTTTCACAAGGAACTACTAAAAAAGCCTCAGAGTTGTTCCGAGACTTTTTCTGACGAGATGTTGAGATCGACGCATTCTTAAATGAAAAAGGACTAATTTAGTCATTATTTTCTATATCTTGTATACAATTCAATAAATTTGTAGTTGCTCGAGATGTTAAACCCTCTCTCTCCTCTAGTATTCGATCTAGGACTATTCGCAAGAATATTAGTATTTTCATTTAAACAATTTTGCACTTCTCACATAAATATATTCATTAATTAATATTTAGTTATATTAGAGCATTTATTTATTTTTTTGTCAAATTAATATACTTTCTATTTATGTTAAATCACTATTATAATTATTATTGTCACTTATGTTGTATTTCTTCGTTATAATGTATGCGAGATAGAAAATACATAGACCGATTTCAAGCATGAGACTTTGAGGCCTTTGGGGTATTATACGAGCGATATATAGATAATATCTTTGCCTTTGTGTATAGAAAGACTTCAGATAGGGAAATTGCTGAGGATCTTACGAGTCGAGTTTGGATGAAGGCACTTAAATCTCTAGAGTTCTTTTGAGATAGAGATAATGCTAATTTTAAATCGTGGATTTATCGTATAGCTCAAAATACGGTCATTGATTATTATAGAACTCGAAAAGAAAAGATTGATATAGATGCGATTGTTGAAGTTGGTATTAGTAGCGACTTTGCAGCTGAAATAGATAATAGTGATAAACTCTGAAAAGTTGTTTCGTATCTTTCAGAATTAAAAAGTATAGAAAGAGAAATTGTGACTCTGAGAATTTGGGATGATCTAAGTTATAAGCAAATTGCAGCATTAGTTTGAAAAAAAGAAGATAATTGTAAAAAAATATTCTCACGAGCCCTTAAAAAGATACAAGGAAACATAGTTATGATTATGTTGCTACTATTTATATTTTAGAATATGTGAAAGAAAAATTATATCACTGAAATCACAGATACTTTTGGATTAAAATTAGATCCAAAAGAAGCTTTAAAATTAGCAAAAAAGATAAAAGGAGCACAAATCCTAGCATTTCCAAGTAAAAAATATAAGCAATCACTTTTTGCAAAATTAGAGAATACTTATTCGGTAGATCAAGCTACTGATATATGACCTCGTTTTTCACTCTATCAAATATTTTGAGCTTTTGCGAGTTTTATATTTATCGCGGGAACGACACTTGTAGTATTTGACTTTAGGCAGGACGAAAAAGAACCAATATACAATAAAAAAGTAATCGAGAAACAATTACAGAGAGAAACCTATGTTAGTGAGTCTGATATAGATACAGATTGAAGTGAACAACAAGAGACAGAGGGGAAAAAAGAAAGCAAAACTATAGAAACTATTCAGGTTCAACCTCAAAGCATAGTACCTAAAGAGATTATTATAGAGCCAAAGCAAGAAGATGTAACACAACAAGTCCCAACTCCAAAGATACAAGAAGAAGATTTCGAATCTGATGAAATAAGGGGGGTAGGTTGAGCTTTAGAAGAAGATTTTTCACCTGCTAGCTCAAGCATGATGATGGACACTGCAGTCCCAGAAATGCAGGATATGAACTTTTTGGATATATGTGATGAGTATGATGGTATTTTATGAGAAGATGAGATTTATTGTTTTCTCCCAAATGGAGCTGTATGTGAGGAATATGATATACATGAGTGCGTGATAGAAAATAATTCAATTAAGATAGAGAATAATATAGAAATTAACTTAGAAGAATTAATAGACCAGTATGGTCAATAGTCACTTCTCGCAATAGCTAAGATTTTTTGTATAATAAAAGTGATAAAAAAATGTCACTTTTATTTTTTTATTTCGTTATAAGTTATAAGAGAGTGATGCGCACTCTCTTACTATTTAATATTAATACTATTATATGAAGAATATACTGCTTTCCTGAATTCTTGTACTGCTTTCAGTATGATGAACATTTGCTACTGATATAGATGATGATTCGATTATAACTGAGCTTGATAAACAAACTACTCAAGAGCTTCAGATAGATTTCAAAATGAAGAGTTTTGAGAGTTGTGACGTTTTTGAGGACGTGATGGAGACATATATGAAATCATATTGGGAAAATAACTATAAAGGATGAAATTATTACAGGTGATTCTCAGAACCAATGATGATGGAAATGGAAGTGATGGAAGATTCTGCTGTAAGTACGGTAAGTGCTAAATCATCTCTTGCTGAGGGTGTAGGATGATGAGGAGAGGACTTTTCATCAACTAATACTCAGGTAGTAGGTGTTGATGAGTCAGACATTGTAAAAACTGATTGAAAATACCACTACTATTTTAACGAAACTAAAAAAGCAGTGTATATTGTAGATGCTACAGACCCAAGTCTTTCAATTATCAAAAAGATCAATATCCCAAAGACGTTTTATAATGTTGAACTTTATGTAACCGACGGGAGACTCGCTATTGTTGCAAGTTCATATTCACAAACTGATTATTCTAAAGGAGGATATTATATAAATAGAAATTCAAAAACATATACTATCGTATTTGATACTACTAATATAGAAAATCCAGAACTTATAAAACTACATAGTAGTGACGGAGATTATAGTAAATCTCGTCGAATTGGAGACAATCTATACGTTCTTTCTAGAAACTATTTTAACTACCCTTATTACAATATACAGGACGTAGATGACATAGTGGTTGATGCTGAAAAATTTCTACCAAAACAATTAGATATATCTAAAACAAGTAATAGTGACGAGCAAAACCTTGTAGTCAATGATAAGTCATTACCTTACAGTGTTACTTCATGAGATGTAACTGACTGTAAATCTATATCTTATAGTTTTCCAGATGAAGAAACTCTTAAAAATAGTAGTTTCAATCCAGGATATAATATCATATCTGTGATAAATATAGACGACGCAAAGAAGAATGTAAATACTAAAGTAATAGCATGAAGTAATAGTGAAATATATATGAGTAATGATAACTTGTATATGACGGAAGGTATTTGGCAACAAGATAACTTTTCTTGTCCACCAAATGCGAGGTGTGCTATGCCATTCTTTTGGGGGTGAAGTCAAAACACTCTCATTCATAAATTAAATATAGATGAAGCTGCTATAGATTACCAGGACTCAGCTCTTGTGCCTTGAGCTCCTCTCAATCAGTACTCTATGGATGAATATAAATGAAACTTTAGAATCATTACTTCAGCGTGGACACCAGAGATATCAACGTGATTATATATATTAGATGACGACTTAAATAGACTCTCATCACTTACTGACTTAGCTCCATGAGAGACGTTTCAATCAAGTAGATTTATAGGAGATAAACTTTTTCTAGTTACATTCGAACAAATTGATCCTCTCTTTGCTATTGATCTTACAGATGAAATGAATCCTAAGGTATTAGGAGAATTAAAAATCCCAGGATTTTCGACATATCTACATCCATATGATGAAAACCATCTCATCTGACTCGGATACGATACTCAAATAAATCAGTGGGGAGGAACTCAGACAGCAGGAGTAAAAGTAGATTTATATAAAATCAATTACGATAAAAAATGTGGAGATACTAATTTAACAGCCGAGCAGAAAAATAAATGTGAATCAGGAGACTATAAATGAATCATAGTAGAACAACTATATACTGAAACTATGGGAGGAAAATGAAGTTATAGTGAAGCTTTAAATAATCCGCGAATGTTTGTGTGGAATAAAGAGAGAAATACTCTCTTACTTCCAGCGACGCTCTATGAAAAAGATGAAAACTGGAGAACAAAAGATTACTATAACGGATTATTTGCTATAAAAATAGATAAGAATTCTGGAATCCAAGTAGAAGAAAAAATGACTCATATAGATATCGCGTGAGTAGAAGAAAAAAGATTAGAAGAGTGTAGTAAATACAGCTCACAGTGAGAGCCTACATGTAGAGAAACTATAAACGGTGAAATTATCTGCGAAGATGAGAGTGAATATAGAGGATATGTTCCTAACTATTGTTTCACAGACACAAGTGTATGGTCATATATCTGAGATAAATCTTGGGAATATAATGATATGCAAATGAAGCGTGCATTATATATTTGAGATACGGTTTACTGAATCTCTGACTCAAAGATTAGTTCTCATCACTGGGATTTAGATGAAAAGACTAGTAGTACATTTGAATAGAAATATTTTAAACCTCTTCGAAAGAAGAGGTTTTTTTGTGCTTGAAAATAAACATATATCTTATACTATAGGGTTTATAATACTCATTAATAGCGAGCGTGTGATAGGGAACTTTTTTATACTTATTACTTCTGGGGTTGTACTACTGCTTCCAGTATTTTTCTGGATGTATATTTTTGCTGCTTTTTCGCATTTAGGAGTTTCTCGAAAACAATTCTTATTAGGTGCTGTGGCATGATCTCTCGCAACACTTCCTTTGCTGTATAGTAATATGTTTATAGTTTGAAATCTTATAGAAGAAATATTCTTTTCTCTTTCATTTATCAGTGAATCAAGTTTTGGAACCAACGTAATTTGGAGTATAGGATTATTTTTCCTAGTGTTTGCGTTGTGCTCTTTTTGAGTCTCGATGGTACGCTCAGGAAAAGGGCAACTTAATAGGTATATAGTATCGCTTATAGGGCTTTTATGTATATTGACGATCTTTACTATAAGTATGTATCTCTTGTCTCTTATTTGACCAGGATACAGGTGAGATACAGCAATCGAATCTGGGAGCTTTGTCTTTGTTTGATTGATATGAATTTCGAGCTACTACATAGTTATATCTCTGCTTGAGGAGTGAATGAAATACTTATCCAACTTAGGGATTATAGACCAGAGTAAGCTATCAAACTTCTCTAGCATGCTTGCCAGTGCAGCTGTTGTGGCTCTTGGTTTTGCATTTTTTGAAAATATTCTCTACGGATACTCATATATAACACTGCAATGAATTGATGGACAATTATTGCAAGTCCTATTTTTCCGGTCTATCTTTACAGTGGCTCTCCATGTACTATGCGCTATGCTCTTAGCCGGTGGTTTTTATATGCTTTTGAATCTGAGAGGAAAATATAATAAAGCCTATGTACTGTTTGCTTTATTTGCTAGTATCTCAATAGTATCACATGCTTTTTATGACGTAGCACTTACATTTTGATATATGTGGGTAGTTTTTATATATCTTTTTTTGCTTTACTTACTGGTAGGATATATTACTGGCTCTGAATAATTATTTGCTGGTACCTTGTATTAATTATTTCCCATGAACTATCTTGTTGCTTTAGTAGATCGTAGACTCAATTGAAATGCATAAGTCCGTAGAGAATAATAACTTTTTCATCATTTCTTATAAGGAGTTCTTGGACGAGATGTTTATTTCTATCTTCGAGTATGACTGTAAATATATCTTGGTTTGCGAGCTTTGCTACGAGAAAATTTCGTAGTCATTCATGTTTTATCATGAAGTTTAACAAACCCTGGTTAATATATTTGAGCAGAGTAAGTTGTTTCTGCGAGAGAGAAGAGAGTCTTTCAATTACATCCTTATTTAAATCTTGGACCTCACCATTGGCTAGTAAGGGGGGTGATTTTATTTCTTCTGATTGAGTTTTTGCTTTATACAGATCCATGATTTGATCTAGATTTAGATCTATATTGTAATCTAAATTATTTTCAATATTTAAGAACTCATTATTGTCTTGAGATCTTACACCATAGAGTTTTGAAAAATTTTCATATAATCATGGGGTAAAATCAATTCAAATTGCTTTATTGAAGTCTTCAGAATTTTCATCACTTCCTGGTCAAACTCCTTCGTAATACAAAACGGCACCTCGTATTTTATTCTCTCGTATAGTTTCAATGACTCAGTTATAAAACTCCTCTGATCCAATATGGCTCATAGTTTGAAATATTATGGTTTGTTGGCCGTTTGATAGTGTATGTACTGGGAGTTTTGCAGGAGAGATATGATTTTGATAATAGAAGAATGATCACAGAAATAGACCAGTGAAGATTATTAGGAGAGCAGACTTATATATAAATATCACAAAAAATTCGAGGAAACTAATTCTAGAGAAACCTCGTATCTTATACCATAAAAGGTGTAGAACATAACTGATGACACAATATCAAAGAAGGAGGGATAAAAAGTTTTTCAAACTATAAAAACCATAAAGATAGGTAAGCAGGAAACAAACTCAAATATGAAATATGTATCCTATAAGAAATCTTCTTGCTTGCATGTCTAGAGGGGTAATAAAAATAGGTTTTGAGTTTTTCTTAATTTTCTATATACTTTTCTAAAAGTATATCCTAAAAGTTTTATTATGAAAATTTTCCGATTTGTCTTTGTATTTTTATGTTTATTAGGACTGTCTTTTTCTTGAGTCTCAGCAGGTTTTTTTGATAGTTTTATTTCAGATGGAGCTCCTGATGTTCGTTATTGTACTGATGGGGATTGTGGGCTTGAAGAAGGTGTTGAAATAATAAAGGGTAGTTTAAATGGTATTGAAACTGATAGGTCAGCTTCTGAGTATATCCAAGATGTAATTCAATACTTACTCATGTTTATCTCAATTATTGCAGTGATTTATATCATTTACGCAGGGTTTCAAATCCTGATATGATCTGGAGATGAAGAAAAACTTAAAAAATCACGAGCTACGATTACTTATGTTATTATAGGTATAGTAGTTATATGGCTAGCGTGGCCAATAACAAGGTTTATTCTCCAAGTTATCAGTAGTTAATACATATTAATAATCAAATTTATGTTAGCAGTCGATACAAAATTTTATGAAAAAAAGAAATCATCTACTTTTTATACAGCAGTTGGGTTTTTACTTCTGGTTTTAGTACTTACAGGGTGAATGTTTTTTTATAACACTCAATTAGATAAACAAAACACGGAACTCGAGACTCAAATTACACAATTAAGTACCTCTATAGAAAGTCTAAAACTAGATCCTAATATCCAAACATATAGTATCTATGAGAGACATGAAGCATTTCTAACAAAACTTGCTAAAGAGTCAAATATTCCATCATTTGTGGCACATCTAAAAAAGTATTTTGCTATTTCAGGGATTGACGCGAAATGATTTAATTATTCACAAGGAGTGGTATCTGTAAGTCTCTCATCTCAAACAAATGATAATTGATATGCGTATCAGAAGGTAGTAAAGTTTCTAAGAGATTATAATAACCTGTGAGAGGAAGCACTCTTTACAGCCCAGTTTGTCCCAGTGTTTGAGGGCTATGATAGAATCAATTTTAAAGGTGAGTTTAAACTTAAGTAAAACATATGAAACAATATACACAGAATAATTTTTTAGCATATCTTCTGATCCTTATGACTTTTTTTGTCATATTATTTTTTACAAAAAATATATATTCAGATATGCAGGTTAAGTTAGATAATAAAGAACAACAAAACGTAAATCTAGCATCAAAGCAATCAGAGCTTAGTAGGTTAAACGATCTAAAAAAATCACTTGATGAAGAGTGAAATGAACTGCTTGAAGAAGTTGCAGGATATACTGGAGATTTTTCAGACACGGCAATGCTAGAATATATCTATTCATATGCGCAACAGGTAAACCTCTGAAATGATAGAATTATTATCAGAGGGATCACTCTAGATGGAGGTAATGTAAGTGATCTAGGTTTTAATAAAGCAGATGTAAATGTGACTGCTGTAGTTTCTTCTGAAAAGACTCTATTTGCATTTTTAAACTACCTGACAAATAAAAACGCGACATATAGATTTCATATAACTGATTTCAATTATCCAATGAATGAATCAAATTCTAATATCCAGATTTCTGTGCCACTTACTTTGTATCATAAATAAACAAGCGTGAAGAATATAAATATTCCAGTATTTCAAAAGGTATCACTCATAGAAAAATTTAATTTTTATGAGTATTTGTCTGTTATGCTTGATGGTTGAGTAACCATATCTGAGACTCTCGACTCAGTACAAACGAAAATTAAAAAACCATTTTTTAAAGAAAAGATTAGAGAGCTTCAAACTTATGTTTCATCTGGGGACTCATTTAGTAAATCAATGAAAAAAATCCCACAAATATTTACTAGTGGAGAAGTATCTATTGTTGAGTCTGGAGAGACAACGGGAAAGCTCTCTCTGTCACTGGCAAACCTCTCAGAAAACTTACGTAAAAACCATGACTTACGTTCTAAAATCAAAGCAGCACTGACATATCCAGCTATTATTTTTCTGTTTCTTGTTCTTGCAATTATTATAGTACTGACTTACGTTATTCCTGCGGTGAGTCAACTATTTGAGACGTCAGAGGTAGAACTGCCTGGAGCGACTAAAGCGCTCATAGCGACCTCAAACTTTGTGATTTATAATTGGCCATTATTGTTGTTATTCCTAGCTACAGCCACTCTCTTGTTTTATGGGTATAAAAACACTGAAAAATGAAGAGCTAATTTAGATTACTTTATTTTATCACTTCCACTTGTTGGAAAAGTATATAAAAATTATATCTTAGCATCTCTCTCTACAAACTTGGGAAGTCTTGTTTCATCAGGAGTACCGGTTGTTAAATCACTCTCTCTAACCGCAAAGTCTTTAGATAATTTAGTATATGAAACGCATCTACTCGAAGTTATGCAAAAGGTTTCAGGATGACAAAAAATAGTAGACTCTATGCAAGAGGTAGATGAAGATCATAATATTTTTCCTTTGGATTTTCTACAAATGCTTTCTGTTTGAGAAAAAACCGCATCACTTGATAAAGTTACTAAAAAACTCACTGATCAATATACAAGAGAGGTAAATTATTCTCTTTGAAATCTAACAAAATGGATAGAACCAATCGCGATTCTCATAGCTGGGGTCTTTGTTTTATGGTTTGCATTTGCTATATTCTGAGCGATACTCAAAGTAACTCAGACAGTCTCATAACAGGTATATATGAATAAAAAAAGAGCATTTACCCTGATAGAGCTTATGATAG
>JAJOLH010000043.1 GCA_021129415.1 Candidatus Altimarinota bacterium
AATCTTGTAAAAAATGTAGTATGAGTTTAAATGAATTAAAAACTTACTGGGAAGCATTACTTTCGTTAGAGTGATTATCTGTAATTGATGCTGAAGCCGGTTATAATTCAAGAGAAAAAGATATATTATCCCCACAAGAAAAAATTGAGATTCTTAAGAAAAAGTGATATGAAGTTGAAATAAATCAATCAGAATGATCTATATGCCTACTAAGGAAATGAGTAGAGTTAGGTAGGATAAAGACATGAAATTACACCTATAACTGAGTACACTGAGGTTCTCACTTAGAAAAAGAGATATCTCCATGCATTAGATGACAATGAATAGGTCAAACTCTATATGATATATATAAGGGGTTATGATTTATAGTTCCCAAGCATGAATACTCACATTCCAGGAGTGCTATTATGTTTTTATTGAGGAATGATTATTATATTAGTTCAATAATGTCCTGAAATAAAGAAACTGAATGTTGTGATGCAAAAATAGACACTCTATTAGAAAATGCATCTGATGATAATATATGAGTAACACTAAAACTATCTCTAAGAAAATAGCATAAACGCTATTTTTTTTTGACTTCGTATATATTGAGTATAAAGTAGGTTGCATACATTTTTAGATATATAGATATAAAAACATGGCAAAAAACCTCGTGATCGTCGAATCACCAGCAAAAGGAAAAACGATAGAAAAGTTTCTGTGACCAGATTATAAGGTAGTAGCATCAATGTGACATATAAGAGATCTTCCGCAAAAGTCACTTGGAATAGATATAGAAAATGGATTTGTCCCAGAATACGCAATCTCAGAGGATAAAGAGAAAACAGTAAACAATCTCAAGAAACTAGCAAAGGCTGCTTCACAAGTATGGATAGCTACCGATGAGGACCGTGAAGGGGAGGCTATAGGTTGGCATCTTTGTCACGCTCTTAATATAAACCCAAAAACTACTAAGAGAATTGCATTTCATGAGATTACAAAGTCAGCTATTACTAAGGCTATTGAAAACCCAAAAACTCTTGACCTCAAACTCGTAGACGCTCAACAAGCTAGAAGACTCCTTGATAGACTTGTTTGATACAAAGTATCTCCAGTACTTTGGAAAAAGATTAGAAAATGACTTTCAGCCTGAAGAGTCCAGTCAGTAGCAGTGAAACTTATAGTAGAAAAAGAGAGAGAGATTATAGCATTCAAGCCAGTAGAAAGTTGGAAAATAAAAATTCAACTAGACTTTAATGGCAGTAAATTTGAAGCTATATTTTCAAAAGTTGACGGAAAGGTTAAAAAACTCCATTCTCAAGAAGATGTTCAAAAAGTCCTCGCTACTCTTATAGATGATATCACTTCGATTAAGGAAGGGAAGAGTAAAAAGGATACTATTGAGTTTTCTCATAAATCATCTCTTGATTTCAAGCTCGTAGAAAGTATCAAAAAAGACTCTAAAAGATCACCAGGAGCTCCATTTACAACATCTACTCTACAACAAGAGTGAGCTCGTAAATTTGGTTTTGGTGTAAAACAAACAATGATGGTAGCACAGAAGCTCTATGAGGGGATAGACCTATGAGATGGAGAAAGACAAGGACTTATTACCTATATGAGAACTGATAGTGTTAATCTCTCAAAAGAAGCACTAAATGGAGCTAAAAAGATGATAGAAGCTACTTTTTGAAAAGAATACTCTAAAACTCGCAGCTACACTACTAAATCAGCAGGAGCGCAAGAAGCTCATGAAGCAATCAGGCCAACTGACTTATCTAGAACTCCAGATAGTTTAAAGTGAGATTTAGACGCACAGCAGCTCAAACTATACGCACTCATATGGAAACGTACTCTTGCAAGTCAAATGCAGGAAGCTATTGTTGAAGTAACGACATATAATTTCTCACCTGATAAAGCTGCAAACCAAACATGGATTTCTAAATGAGAAGTTATAAAATTTGATGGGTTTATGAAACTCTATATAGAGGGGACAGATGACGAAGAAGATGAAAAAGATGCAGAATGAATGCTTCCTAAAATATCTGAGGGTGAAGTAACTCAAAGTATATCTCTTACTGCTACACAAGCTTTCTCAAGACCACCAGCTCGTTACACTGAGGCATCTCTTGTAAAGAAACTTGAATCAGAGGGGATTGGTCGTCCGTCAACCTACGCTCCTACTATATCTACTATCATAGATAGAGGATATGTTGAAAAAAAGGATAGAAAATACCTGCATCCTACTGAAACAGCATTTACAGTAACAGATTTTCTGCAGCAATATTTTTCTCAAATGATTGAGTATAGTTTTACGAAATCTGTAGAGGAGGAATTCGATATAATAGCTGATGGGAAATTGGATTATCCAACAATGCTCCAAAAATTTTGGGATGGAACACTCAAAAAATCTATAGAAGAAGCTGGTGAAAAGGCAGAAAAAGTGGTTGAGTTAGTTGGGAAAAAATGTCCTGACTGTGGAGAAGAATTAGTATATAAATTTTCAAAAGCAGGAAAATTTATAGGATGTAGTTGATATCCAGAATGTAAGCATATTGACCAACCAGAAGAAGAAAAAAATGCGCTTAACGCTCTTAAAGTTAAATATGAGTGAAAACCTTGTCCTGACGGTATAGAGTGAACTGTAGTAGTAAAGACTGGTAGGTTTTGACCATTCTTGGCTTCATCAGAATACCCTGCTGTTAAATGGATATGAAAGATAAAATCTGAAAAAGATGAATTATTAGAAGAAATCCTCGCATCAAAATGAATGCTTATTGACGAAGAAACTGGTGAAGAAATGGTTGTAAAGTGATCTAGAAGATGACCTTTCCTAGCTGCTAAAAACTATCCCGATGTTAAAATAGCAAAAAACATACCGAAAGAAGTATGGACTGAGCTAAATGAGCGCATGGCTGCTGCAAGTGAGAGAGAAGAAGAAGAAACAAAAGCATAATAAATTTACAAATAATAAAAAGAGAAATGATAACTCATTTCTCTTTTTATTATTCAGCTGCAATTCTTTCATGGATTGCTAATCACTTACTTAAATTCTGATCTCATACTCTTACTAAAATAGTCTGAAAAATTCATTTTTTAACTTCTCAGGTGATTCTTGTTATATACTCTCAATCCCTATAGTCATGCTCCACAGGGGAATTCTTTTCATTAGACAATATATCTCCTTGGCTGAATTTTTTACCAGCCCTAAACTCTTCTATTCAACCTGCATTGGTGATCTTATAGTGTCAATCATAGTAATTCATTGCTATTGCTGATCCATCCTCATTTGATAAAATACTCGGGTCATATGAATTATTTAATCTATTACTTTTAATGAATTGATTAACTCCACTATTAGATTTTTCTACATCTGCCTGATTCATTTCAAAAATGAACTGTTTAAATCCATTTTTAATTTTTCTATACTTAGATACTTTTCTTGTCGTTCTTATGACATCCATGGTAAAAATAACAACTGATCGTCAGCTATTTAGGCAAAGATTTCATATGCTAGCTATTAATCAAGATATCATTGCTAAGCTAGCCTGCCCATAAAACATAAAAAGCAAGAATGGGGCTGTAAAATCCGCTGGTTTTTGCTCAGGCTCTACTATAAATCAATTAACATGTCTCTCTGCATTATATGAGAAAAATATACTCCTGGCACTATTATCAGTGTTAATTTCCTGCATAGTAGGCAGAATAGATATATCAATTTCATTTTCTGACAATATATCTTTTAATTCTTCAGCTGAGAGCAGAGTATAGTGCTTCATTGATCTGTTTTCATCACTTTCCAAAAATATTCTTAACTGTAGAATAACAGCCTGGACATCTGAATTGTTTTGAGAGTTTTTCTCATAATACTCAATATATCATTCAATCCTCTTGATAAATTGAAAGTAATTTAATATAGGTCTACTATTGAATCAACTACTTTGAGCAATGCTTATTTTTGGAATACCTACATCCGGATATAACTCATATAAGGACTCAAAAACTCTTATGAGATAATTTTCTGTGATAATACTGA
This sequence comes from Candidatus Altimarinota bacterium, assembly GCA_021129415.1. Taxonomy (GTDB): domain Bacteria; phylum Patescibacteriota; class Gracilibacteria; order BD1-5; family UBA6164; genus JAACSU01. The sequence continues at coordinate 4,019 of JAJOLH010000043.1, forward strand.
GCGCGACTCACGTTCATTTATTCATGGCTAGATACGAATATGACAAAAATCTCTCTAACCTCTCTCATGTAAGAGTATCGCAGCTTTCTCATGTCCTGCGCAATTGTTCACACAGGTGTCCGAGACTGCCAGAATATAAATCCCTATTTAATGAAATTGATATAACCTTTCAAACAAGATATCTGTTTGTCTCATCATTTAATTCTAAGACTTGCGTCAGTAAGTCATATATAATTTTACCATCTGGACTTATGGAATCGAGCTCTAATCTAATTTCTCTTAAGATTTCAATGTCATGCATATATTGATCAGGGTATTTTGTTGCGTTGCTAGCAAGTAAAAGTTCTAAGTCTCAGGAAGGATCTAATACTAGGTTGATAGCATTATTTAAATTGCTACTAGTAGGCCACTCAAGCAGCGCAGAATCAGATTGTAATAAATTCGCAAAACGCATTTGCAAATCTCACCATGAGTTCGGGCCAGATGAAGGTACCTCTCGCAGTATACCCTCTATAAATCAAATTTCTCCATCATCTCACCTCTCTTCTTTCATTCAATCAATTATATCTTGATTCCATTCCAATAATCACGTTTGGTCAGCCAATGCAAAATATCTCTTGAGATCCTTCCTCTTTAATCTTGAAAGAAAGTTTTCCAAAATATCTATCATACTTCCACCTTCTTCCTGATAAAACCTATCAGGTACATATCATTCCTTTATTATGAAATATGCCAAGGATTGTAAGTACTGTCAATTATCACTAACTGTATTAATTATATTCCTATCCTCTTCCGACAATAATGAAATATAGTCAGGTCATACAAAATCCTCATTTATAACCTGAATAATCTTTTCTATAGTATCATCTGCATCAAGAAGTATATGATCTCCAGCACTCATATTTCAAGAGCTTATTTCATGTCAAAATATAGCAGAAATTAATACTTGTTTCTGGTACTCTAGCATATCATTCATTAATCCTCATGCATACTCATTGTGCTGGGTAATATATAGCTCAAGTACACTCCACAATTGAGCAGGAGAGTCTCAAGGAAATATCTTTATATAAATTACAGGATATAATTGGTGGTTTCCTAAGGTGCATTCATCTTCAATAGAGTGCATATATTCTGCTCTTTTTTCTAGTATATATTCCCTATACAGTTCTTGGATTTGAATTGAGTCTTCACTAGAAAAAATATTCAATAAAGGGATTGGAGAATTAACATCAGTTGCTCAGGGGTTCCACGCTCTACCTCAAAAGCTATGATAGCCAAGTATTTGCAATGCTAATGAATGAGTCTGATATAAGTTGTCTATTCTAGCTCTCTCGTCAGGTGTATATAAAGAATCATACGGGACTCAGAATACTTCAAGAGAAAGCTCGCGTAAATACATTCCTCTAGGATCAGAGTTATGAGAGAGTAACTCCTCTCTAGTAATATCAAAAAATCTCTTAATAGGAATATTATGAGAATAATTTCATTGAATTCATTCATGTGACGCATCAAGTAGTTCAGGTGAAGCCTGAAGCACACTTGTTGGATGAAAGATATTCACGTGATGTCCTACTCATAAAGCTAACCAATCAAACAGTAATCTATGTTCGATGACTTTCACCTCTGATGGATTTTCTCATCCATACTCCACTCACCCCGTTCCCTGAGTAGTCTGGAGTCAGTCTGATACAACAGAACCCGTTACCCTAAATCATATTACCTGGGATACATTAATATTCTCTAAATTCATAATCTTTAAGTCCTCATCAAACTCCAAGGCAAGGTATCATCAATCACTATACTTTAATTCTATTCATATAAATTCATGAACCTTACTTAATGCAGACAATAATTGCGAATCAGATGGGATACTGAAATATTTTCCTCATTGATCTCGAGCTAATTCCAAGAGTGCAGGACGGATATCTCAAGTCAAACTTTCAATAAAATTATATTTAAAAGCATCAAAATCAACACTCGATCAAACTCAATGTGTCAGGAATATATGAGAATTCATATCTCTTCCTCAACTTTCTTCTCTCGCTGTAGCAGCATATCATGTATAATGAAACAATGTAGGAATATAAGCACCTGTAGCCTGATCTGTTCGTAGATATTCAAGTAGTTCTAATATACCTTCTGAATAAGCAAGCTCTTGGTTATCTAGAATGGCATTTCATCATTTTCAAAAATTTCTATTAAAGCTTTCTCTCAAGTCTAGCGAATCAACACGAGTAAATATTCTGGAATCCTCCAAAAATCAAGGGAATAGCCATGCTCACCCCTCTCTCGCAAGTATATCCGAGTACTCATTTACTATTCAATTTGTGTTAAATCATAGTGAAGCGTGCACATATTGAGTAACAGTGTTTTTACATACTGCAATATGCTCTAGTCTAGGCAAGGCAGATCTAGCTGTATTACGATATCATTGAGCAGTCATGTTTGCTGTAACCTGATGAAAACGTCTCAGTCAAAGATTAATTGGTAGTGTTGGAGTTATATTAAAACCAATTAATCATTCGAGCTCTTGAATATCCCCCTTTTCCCAGAGTGAAATAACTTCATCCAAGTGCTGCCCCTGCTCTATAGCTACTCTATTTTGATTAATTTGATCTTGAGATACACTACTAGATAGAATCTTATAGGTCTCTCAAGGACGAATTCTGTCTATATCAATCTTCGGATTAAATTCTTGTAAGTACAACAAGAAATCGGCATATGCAATTCATCGACTTACGGCTATAGATGAAAAGGTATCTCATTGCTCAATAGTGTATGATTCACTAAAACCTGAAAAATCAGTTATCTCAGGAGCACATGATCAAGAAAGAGAGCGTTGTACTTGCGTGTTACTAGTATGAACTTGTGCTGATACCTGAGTAGAGAGAGATAAAGCTAAGACTGTATTCCTTAACACTTTTAATGTATCCATTTATATTCAATATTTTGAAATATAGAACTTTATATTAAATATTAAATATATAATGTCAATAGCATATAGATATAAAAAGTATATCGAGTCTTAATGGTTTTTTTTACTTAATACCCACCAAACAGCTCAGAATATCATTCATCAAAAGTGTCAGAAAAAACTTATTCAAGGAGAAAGTCATATAAGAACGTTTATAACTATAGCTGTTACACCTCCTGTATACTCGGGATTTCATTGTTTCCAGAGCAACAAAGTATAGTATGTAAGCACAGCCAATGCAAATCAGCTAATTCCTACTGTATTTCATGTGTTTAGTAGAGTTAAAAACGATCATAGGAATATACTACATGCAATAAAGAAAATAAGCATGTTATACTTTCAGATCCGTCACTCCAGTACATTTCAGAAATATAATATAAATATAGCATTCATAGCAAGATGCATAATACCTCAGTGAAGAAACTGAGAAGTAAACATCTGCATGAACCAATAGTGATACAGTCATGCATTGAAAAACACATCATTCATGCCAAATCTATATATAGTAGGAATAACAAATGTTATTAGCGTGAATACAACAGATATTATCATTAGACTATTAGATACTGTCCAGTTAGGTTTAGTAAGCTTATTTTGCATGGTTATTAGTGTTTGAGAGGTAATAGTATAAACTGGCTCCAATTATGATCATAGGGATACTTAACAACGCTCATTGGGACAAAAATCAAAAATAGTATCATATATGTTGGTCGGGCACTCTAATCCATAACTCTACTATAGTCCTAGATAATCAGTATAAAATAAGGAATAAAGCAGCAAATTGGCCAGAAAATCAAGGTTTTTTCAAGATTATATTGAGAATTATAAAGATCAATAGTCACTCAAGTATAGCTTCAACAAGGGGGGAAGGGAAATAACTACCAGTCTTTGTTTGTACAGCTAGAAATCACTCATATGAAAATCATAATAGTTCCTTATTGATATAATTACCTATTCTCCCAAAAAATAGTCCTACAGGAATTATCCTTGCAATCTCATCTGCTAGAGACCAGAAAGGTAATTTTTCCTTGTGTGTAAAAATTAGTATAGCAACAACCACACCAATAAAGCCTCAGTGAAAACTCATTCATCACTCCCACACTTTAAAAACTGACATAGGAGATGATATATAGTCTGAAAGACTATAAAAAAGTATATATCAAAGTCTTCATCAGAGTATTACACCTAAAAATATATATATAAATAACCTATCTCTCTGTTTTTCAAGATATTTTCATGTTTTCTTTAGTGCCCAAACTCAATACAAAAACCCTATAGCATACATCAAACCATAATAACTAGGGGCTATGGTAAGTCAAAAAATGGAAAATTCAAAGAGTGTCATGCAATTATTATATTAAAACATATATCATTTATTTGACAATGTTGAATAACTATGTTGTAATATATTTACAGAAATAAGTTATGTACACAAATATACAAATGTCAATAACCTTATTTCTCTAACAATATACCTATATTAACCAAATAGGAGAGTGGGTCAAACCATAAATTAGAGAATGTAGCGACAAATTATTTCTAATAACTATATATGAAAATAGTAGTAAAAAGATATTCCGCTCTATTAACACTGTGTATGACGATGTTTAACATCTTTATACCATTCCAAGTATCAGCGTGAAGCAAAGATGAGTTAGTCTTTCCACTTAAGCAAATATCAAAACTTGAGTGTAGATTTGAAGAATTTGATACTCTCAGTTCATCTTGTAAGCAAGCATTACCAAAGCTTTCACCAGATGACTATAATAAATACGCTACCAAAAATGGAGGGTATAATGATTTCACAAGAATCTATACAGTTCTTTGGGGAGCTAGTTATAAATATGGTTGGGATGTCTGAAATGGATGACACCAAGGTACAGATATAGCAACTGCAAAAGGTACTCCCGTATACACTATCGCAGATGGTAAAGTTATAGAAGCGTGAAGCGATATAGCTTGGGGGAAATATGTATCTATAGAACATACATTGGATGGGAAAACATTTATCTCTAACTATGCACATCTCTCAGAGATAAATGTAAATAAAGGACAAACAGTTGGAGTGTCAGATAAGATTGGAGAAGTTTGAAGCACAGGTAACTCTACATGAAATCACCTTCATTTTCAGATTGATCTTCCTAGTACCTTCCACCCGTACTATTATGATTGGAATGCATGTCCATATTCATATTATGAAATCACAGAAAAATGAGTTTGTTTTGATGAACTTGATAAACATACCTTTGATCCCTTAGTATTTCTTGAGAGTAATTGAGCAGTGCTAGAAAAAGTAAAAATAACATCTAGTTCAAGCTCTAGTAGTAGCTCAAATAGCTCTAACAATAATAGCAAAACACAATCAGATACAAACATATTTGATACAACTGTATACTATGGATATTGAGACACAGATGATGTAAAATATGTCCAAAGAATATATGACAAGCTTTGATACTATGACGGTCGAATATCATGAGATTTTGAAGATATTGAAGATGCGATAATAGAGTATCAGTTAGCAACATGAGTGCTACAAAATAAAACAGATGACTGAGCAGGTTGGTTTGGTCCTAAAACAAGAGCACAAACAAAAAAGGATTATGATGCCTATATAAAATCATGAGGTAAATACGCTCTTGTAGAAAATACAGAAACAACTACCCCTACAAAAGAAAAACAAGAAATAGAAACAGTTTCTAGAGAAAACCTTATGACGAGAGAGGAAAGAGAAGCGCAAGAAATGGCAGAATTCTTAGACATATATAAAATTGATTTTAAAAACTCAGTTTCACATCTTACAGATGATGAGGTAAAGACTACAATCTTAAGAATTGAAAACAAGAAGGGAAAAGGATTTAAATGAAATACCCCTGGAAACGTAAGTTTTAGCTACGATACTAGTGTAATCTCAGTATTTCCAACAAGTTTTTACAACTTTACAGATGGAGAAAGAGAAATAAATATCACAGCAAAAAAAGCAGGGCATACAAATATCACAATAAAAATAGGTGAAGTGATAGTTAAAACGCTCTCTGTCTCTGTTTGAAACTCAGGAGAAACACCAACTGCAAGTGCAGCAAATGTATTAATGTGATCTGAGGCTGTGTTAGGAGAAAAAAATACCTGAGTTATAGTAATGAAGGATCAATATAATAATCCATTAGTTAAGCAAGAGTATATGTGAGATTTCTCACTAACATCAGATCAAAATATTGAATATTGTATAAAAAGAGGGAGAGTGCAAGACATAAAAACCATATATAAAAGAAGTTGTTTTGATGATGAATACACTAATTCTCTTAACTATGATTACAGTGATACAATAGCCTGAGTTCTCATATTTGATTATAAAGTGCTTTCAACAAATAATGTAACTCTAAAACTTAGTCAATCTGGGAAATCACTTGCAAGCAGTGAAATAGATACAAGTATTCCGAAAGGACTCTCAAGATCACATGAATACTATGATGAAATAATACAGTCACTAACAACATGAGTCACTAGTTGAATAAATAAATGATATTTTCTTGAGGATAGACTGCTCTCAATGTGAGATGCGCTTGATTGGATAGAAAATGCAGCACAACAAAGTAATCAAACGGTAGATGATATTCAATATGAAAATCATTCAAGAACTGATAATGTAACAAGGCAAGAGTTCTTAGAGCTCACACATAAATACCTATGAAATGACAATCCAGCTACGCTATCTCGAGACTACAGAGATATGCAGTGAGAAGAGGAGTTACTTGTAGTGAGTCTATTATGAGAAGACTATCAGTGGAAGGATAATTTCTGAGAAAAATATTTTAGACCAGATAAAGAAATAACCAGATGAGAGGCTGCATATATGTTGCTAGTAGCCCTCAGTGAACAATGAAAATGAACTCTAGCAGCAAAATAACTCTTTAAATAGGAACTACACATATAAATAACCAACATACATTTTAAATATAATTAAAATATACTATGACAAATACAAATATAAACATTGATGCAATGAACTTAAATTCAGAAGTATCAGCTACACTAAAAAAATATAATACAGCAATAGATTGAGCGCTAGAGGCAGTGCAAAAACTTGAATCTATATCAGTTACAGCTCATCTTGCTGAACTATTCTGAGTAGATGAGTTAGAAACAGCCGAAACGCTTAGGAAAGACTACCTGGTAAGTGCATAACATAATCTGAAGCATAAAAAAGACAGATTTATATCTGTCTTTTTTAGTGTAATAATACTATTGATTAGGGGTTAATGTAAAAAAGAATGCTAGAAATCACTATACCTTTCTTCCTAAGCATGAAACTTTTTCAGAAATAATTTTTCATTATTAAACGCCTTGAATGTGACTAATTTCTTGAGTTCTTTTCCTGCTTGTGTTTTTGGTTTTTTAGCATTTAATTTCAGTTCCTTATTTCTACATTTTGGACAGTTTTTTTTGCATGATTCAAAGTTATTTTTAAGCCTGCAAAATTATACCATACTTTTCACCTATTTATTCACGTTTTTTATACTAAAAGTAG
>JAJOLH010000054.1 GCA_021129415.1 Candidatus Altimarinota bacterium
CTTGCAACACTTTAAATAACTACTTAAAACAAACTACCCATGAAAAAAATACTTATTGCATTCCTACTTACCAGCTCACTATTTTTTATAAGTGGAGATATATTTGCCGCAACTATAGATGTAACAGAAAAGATACCAGGAGCTAACTGTACAAAAACTTGAGATGGGATATACACCTGTAATCCATGAAGAGGATTTGATGGAGTACTCTGAGTCGTAGGAGCTATGATAAAATATTTTACATATATAGCTTCTCTTGCTGCCGTACTCTTTATTGTTATAAATGGTCTCCTCTACTCAATGGCAGGAATAAATGATGGACTCAAAACGGGAGCCAAAGAGCGTATCATGAAAACTCTTATGGGTCTTATCATACTCCTACTCTCTGGAGTAATACTCAACGCTATAGCTCCTTGGGTATATAAATAGTAAATCAAAACTAATAAGCCCTACTCACATGAGTAGGGCTTATTTTATCGTTCGTATTTTTTCTGAAGTTCCTCTAGGTCTATGTCATAAACAACCGGTCTCCCATGTGGACATGTTGCACTATAGTCCAAACTAGCATCTCGCAGGAGAGCATGCATCTCAAATATGCTCAGTGGGTCTCAAAACTTTATAGCAGAGCGACACGCAGCATATGCCCATATCCTGTGTCTTACTTCGTCTAGACCTTTTGATCATTCTGATGATATGTCTGAGAGTATCTCTCTGATTATTTTTTCTATATTCTGTTTATCTACAAAGTCAGGGAGCGCTGATATCATAATATTTCCTGCTGAGAGAGTATCTATTTCAAAACCCATATCAGCAAAACTCTCACGATGGGTCTCGAATACTTCTAACTCTGTACTAGTGAGGTGCATCCCAATACCTCAAAGTAATTGTTGAATCTTTGGAGTATACGCGCTTGAAGCTAGTCTCTCATATATCACCCTCTCAGCGAGTGCATGTTGATCAAGCATCTGTAATCAATTCGGTGTTTGCACGATAATATAAGAGTTGTGTACCTGTCATATAATTCTTCACAGTGGTGTATCATGCAGGTCTCAGCTAGGCTGAGTATTGATTGTTTCTGATTTCTCTCATATGATCTCTCTATTAAAATCCATACCTGCTTGGGCAGGATTGCTGAGAGTGTTTTTATACGGGGAATAATTTTTAAACTTTGTTCCTGATCCAGTATAGTATTGTGAACTTTGTTGAGTGGCATTAATATTTTGAATTCATTTCAGAGGCTCTGGTTTATGATAGGAGTTTGTATCAGTTGCTGCAGGAGTATGAGAAACAAGACTTACTCGCTCAAGCTCATCTTTGACTCAGTGATATACAGATCTAAATATACTAGCCTCACCTGCGAAGCGTACTTCCATTTTTCTAGGATGCACATTCACATCTACCTGTGTTGGGTCCACATCTATAAAAAGTACATATCCAGGAAAAGTCTTGGGAGCTATAAACCGATTATATGCGTCTGATATAGCTTTAAAAATCATAGGGGAACCTATCACTCTCTTATTTACATACAGAGCCTGTCTGGTCTTATTTTGAAAAGAAATTTTAGGATCAGTTATAAATCATGATATTTTTATTCCTGAAAATTCATGCGAAACAGGGAGTATATTTTCAGAGAATTCATCTCAAAATATATCATACATTCTGCCTTTTATCCCTTGGCTTTTAGAAAAATTAAGAGTTCACTTATCATCATGAATAAGAGAAAAAGCTAGCTCAGGATAGGCTAAAGCCATTTTTTGAATAAGTTCTTGTATTTTTAAGTACTCTGTTCTTGGTTTCTTTAGGTATGCGAGACGAGCAGGAGTATTAAAAAACAATCTCTCAACGAGTATACTCGTCCCTACGTTATGAGCGATATCACTTTGCTTAAACTCATCACCCCCAGCAGTGAATACTTGCCCAGCTTTGATGCAGTTTTTCGTTTTTGATTTGATAGTAAACTCACTGACAGATGATATACTAGCAAGAGCCTCTCATCTAAAGCCAAATGTCATTACCTTATATAGATCATCAAGTGATGCTATCTTTGAGGTTGAATATTTTTCTAAGGCTTTTTGTAAATCTGCTACTGGGATACCTAGCCCATCATCACGCACTTCTATTAAATCTATTCCTCCATTTTCTAGACGAATATCAATACTTGTTGCTCCAGCGTCAAGCGAGTTTTCAACAAGCTCCTTAACAACCGAGACAGGACGCTCTACTACCTCACCAGCTGCTATCTGATTTGCGAGTTGTTTCGGGAGAGTGATTATTTTTTGAGTCATGATTTTTGAAAAAATCTCTCCCCCTGCGGGTACTCCCTTTTTCAAAGGGAGAATGGGATAAATAATATTATGTTTAGTGTAGTTATTTTTTAGTTTCTGTAAAATTCTTTCAAAAAAATATTTGACAGTCACTCTCTTTCTTTGTAATATAGAGAAACATTCTCGTTGAGAGTGTTATGAATGGAGTTGATAACCATTCATACAACAGACCCTTATCAGGTCTAAGTATAAGGAATTCGATATGATATCGATCTTTTCCCCAAGTGCTGCACTTGCAGCACTTGCAACAAGCCTCGAAGCCGCGCCCAGGGGTTCCCTCTAGGAGCCCATCCAACGTAGTTTAGAATAAGGAGGAAAAATTGTTTTTTCAATTTTCGACTCAAGGTGAGGGGCTCGGGTTTTAATCTTTTCCCCAAAAAAAAAGATGCATCTCAGATCTATATGGTCTGAGAGCCTCGAATTGGGCAGTCTACGGACTGCCCTTTCTTTTTGCTTAAATTTTTGATAAAAAATAAATCCTACTTTTGTGTAGGATTTTCTTGTGATTTCACCTCTCCTTGAGGAGAGGATTGGGTGAGGTCTTGCTCTCAGGCAATATAATCAAATATTTTATCTTTTAGTACAAATGATGCTTGAGCATAGGAATTCAGTAGATTCTTCATCTGCCAATAGTAGTTAGTGATTTCTATTCATACGGAGAGTATTTTAAATACTCTTATAAGTACGAGAGTCAGAAGTGTTCCGATAACTACAAGAAAAAACGTGAGTACGAGATATAACAGCTCGAGAATAGATATTTCTATCATGATTTTTATAAAGAAATTATAGTTCTTCTATACTCTTATTTATATCGAGACTCAGTGATTTTACAACTTTTTGTATCATTTCTTCACCCTCAAGAGTCTTAATTACCTCCTTGTCTTGAAATACGGCTAAAGTCTCTTGTTTTCAGATTTTATACTTTTTACTATCAATGTCTTTCATATTAATATCAGCTGCTTTAAGCGCTATATTTTGAGAGAAAGCCTTTGTTGAAAGTACTGGAAGTTTGTAGAGAAGTTCTTTGAAAAAGTCAGACTTTAGGTCAACAAATATTATAATGACCTGATGCTTGAATTTCTTTTCTTTTCATGTTGAAGAGTCTTTTCATGTTGTTGTAGATGACTTTTCAATAAATTTCTCTAAATCCTGGGTCGTTTTTAGAGTGAGAGAAGAATCCGCTAACTTGCCAGCGCTAAACTCAACAGCATCTTTTCATACCTCTACAGCCTTGTTTTTTAGCTTAAGAGCCTCGTCTTTTAGTTTTTTGAAGTCCATAAATTGGCTTTAAAAAAATATATATTTATATAATATCATACTTCCATAGAAAAATACAGAAAAAAGTTTGCCTTTTATAGTCTTTTTTATATGATATGCTCGATTTTAAAATTAATTTAATAGCATATGACTAATGTAGATATCATAAGAAAGGCTCAAAATGAGTTCTTACAATCTGGAAGACCTCAAATTAAAACAGGTATGGAAGTAGAAGTACACCAAATAATTAAAGAAGGGAATAAACAAAGAATACAAAGATTTAAAGGTATTGTTATAAAAACTGCTGGTAAATCAGAACTAGAAAAAACAATCACAGTAAGAAGAAAAATCGGAGCATTTGGTGTAGAAAAAGTGTTTGCTATCCACTCTCCTACTATCGAAAAAATCGATGTACTCAGACAATTTAAGGTAAGAAGAAAATCTATCAAATTTATCAGAGAACTTACTGGTAAAGCTGCAAGACTTAAAGAGATCAAAATGGACTCAGCTACTCTTAACGCTGAAAAAGCTCTTCCAGTTGTATCATATCCAGAAGTAAAGGCTGCTGCTCCAAAAGCAGAAGCTAAGGCTGAAACTCCAGCTGAAGAAGTTGTTGTAGAAGAAACTAAAACTGAAGAAAAGTAAGCTGCTGATAAGCACTAAAAAAATAAAACATCTCAAGCGTGAGATGTTTTATTTTTTATCTTAAAAAGTGCTGATTATTTCTTACGATTAGATATAATAACTTATAATATAAATTATTAATATAAATTGTCAAAATTCTTTTGTTTTTGCTATTTTAAATAGCTCTATTTTAAATATACTAATAAAAATTAATTCAAAAACGTATAAACATGAACCTTGCATACAAAAGCTTACTTGAGATAAAAGAACTTATTGATTCTGGTGAAATCAGCTCGAGAGAGGTTTGGGAATATTTCAAATCTCGAAGTGAAGAACTCAATAGTGATCTTGGTGTATTCTTAAGCATTGGGCCTAAAGAGTTTGAGGAGAAAAATAACACTCCTCTCTCTTGAATTCCTCTATGAGTAAAAGATATTTTTTGTGAAAAATGAATAACTACGAGTGGAGCGAGTAGAATGCTTGAAAACTATATCCCTCCATATGACGCTACCCTTATAAAGCGTTTAAATGAAGCGGGAATGAATGCTCTCGGAAAATGTAACATGGATGAGTTTGCTATGTGAAGTTCTGGAGAGAACTCTGCATTTTTAACTACAAAAAACCCACATGGAACTGACAGAATTCCTGGTTGATCGAGTTCAGGATCAGCATCCGCAGTTGCAGCAGGACTAGTGCCAGCTGCTCTTGGAACAGATACAGGGTGATCGATACGGCAACCTGCAAGTATGTGCTGAGTAGTAGGATTTAAACCGAGTTATGGTCGAAACTCACGTTTTGGGGTCATACCAATGGCATCGAGTCTTGATTGTCCTGGAACATTTACAAGAGATGTAAAAGACGCTGCATATCTCTATGACATTATGAATGGTGAGGATAAACTCGAAAGTTCTTCTCTCTCATGAAAAGACTCTATAGATTCAAAAATATGGGAAACAAAGGATCTATCATGAGTAAAAGTTTGAGTCCCAAAAGAGTATTTTGAGCAGGGGCTAGATGTTGGAGTAAAGGAGCAAATCAAGTCAGCTATAGCTAAGTTAAAAGAATTAGGAGCCGAGATAATAGATATTTCTCTTCCGATGACAAAATACGCAGTAGCTGCATATTATATCATCTGTCCTGCAGAAGTGACAACCAACTTAGCTCGTCTAGATGGAATCAGGTATGGTTATAACTCAGAGCTTCCAAATAATAACCTTGAGGAAATATATCTTCATAACAGAGGTGAGGGACTTGGAAATGAACCAAAACGTAGAAGTATCCTTGGGTCATATGTATTATCAGCATGATTCTACGATGCATACTTTAAAAAAGCTGCACAAATAAGAACTCTTATCATCGAGGATTTTAAAAAAGCATTTAGTGAAGTAGATATCATTGTTGGTCCTACTACTCCATGAGTAGCTTGGAAAATAGGTGAAATCTCTGAAGATCCCCTCAAAATGTACCTAGAAGACGCCTATACTATCCCCGCATCTCTTGCGGGACTTCCTGGTATATCACTCCCATGTTGATTTACGACAAGTAATGATAATGAAAAAGAATCCCTTCCTGTAGGATTACAAATGCTTACAAATAGATTGCAGGAAGAAAAACTCTTCCAAATTGCACATGTACTCGAACAATCTCTAAACCTATGAGATTCGCTTATTCCAAAAAACTTTCAAGCATAAATACCTAATTTGCATTTATTCTCCCTTATATGATACAATATAAGGGATTATTTATTATACAATTATTATGACTTTCGATCCCGCAGCAAACTATACTTTAGCCAATTCTCTAGAAGCACAAGCAGAACAGCGAGCAAGAGAAGAAGACAGTGCAGCACTAGACGAGAAATACTCTGACCCTGCAGTGTTAGAAGGGCAACAAGATGAACTCCTTCAGCAGTTATACCCAAAAGGACATATATGTACTCCTGAGGAAAGAGAGCATAATTCTGAACAATTTATACTCAGATATGCAGCTGATTTAGAGTTATTATTGAACAGTGAAGTTGCAATGAGTATTTGAAAAGAATATGAGAAGAACTGAGATATAGAAGCTGCTGTATTTATAGTTGTAGCCAACATGGACACACCTCTAGGATGAATGAGTGTGAAGCTTGAGAATGCAGAAGAGGCCGTAGAGCAGATTGCTGATTACTTAGACCCTAGACTTACAAGTACAAGAATAAATGAAAAGCTACAAAGTGAAGACTGAATCACTGTGGAGTCTTGAATGAATGCTTCATATATACCAGCTCTTTCAGGAAGTAATAGAACATTCTCATTAAATGATAACGCGAGTTCTCTGAATATTTGAGATACACTCTCTTACTCTGGAGATAGCACTACTTTGATGAAAAATGATACTCAAATTTGAGAACTTGATACTCCAGATGAGTGAATTCCAGAACTACTATGAACAGAATTCGCTGAAAGTAGGTACGCTCCTATTATTACTGCTCATCAAGATATGAGTACAGATCCTTTAATAAACATTACGGGAGAACAAGTGGAACAAATTTGAGAAGAGTATGCAAAATGAACGGACATAGTAGCAGCAATGGGAGAAATACTCGATCCAGCTCATGAGGCCCTTACATTAGCAAAAACTTTGGATGATCCAGATAAAATAGGTGAGAGAAGAGCACAGATGTATGAAGATATTGGGGTAGAAAATGAATGCAGAGTAGACCCAAGTACGTGAGAAGGCTGAGATCTTATCACGAATTTGATTTCAGAAAACTATACAAGAATAACTGGTCCAGATTGAGAAGTAGACAAAGAAGCTTCTGTAATCCTTGCCACTCAGATATCTGCAAACAAAATAGTTGAAGGAAAACACACATTTACAAGAACCGTGGAGTTCAATGAGGCATATGAAAGGATTCAGGCATGATCAAACTCCGCAGTAGAACTCCAGACAGACTTACTTCTCATACACACAACTGTAAATAACGCTGAAGGAATACGATGAAGAGATAGGCAAAGGGAGGCACAGAGAGTAAGGAATACTGCTGTGCAGAAGAGATTATTTCTCAGCGCAGAGTTTCTCGAGATTCAAGCATTATTTATAAAAACAAATGAAATTTGAGATATAGATCAGAGGGAGCAACAAAGGGAAGCTCTAGCCCAATCACTCGAAGAAACCGTAGGATCTTGAGAAATTGCAGGACTTTCTTGAGGAGAGCTCGATCTAATGGCACAACTCGATAATACAACTCCAGAAACAGCCTAAGGCTGTTTGCTTTGCTTCAACTTCGAAATTGTCGCTTCGCTCTGTTTCTCACTTGTCTTTTTCTTTTGATGATACAAAGTAAGGATGTACGTCAAAGAAATGAAATACAGGCATTGTAAGTAAGGGGAATAAGCTCAGAAATCAAGCTTTAATAAGGCTCAATCAATATTCCCAAAGAAATGGACCATCATCATATCGTATTTTAGTAATATCCATGTCACGAATCAAAATATATCTCACAGAAATGGAGATATTAAGTCTGAGACTAAAGTTATAGCTCACAAAAGCATAGCTAATGGAATAGTCCAAGTTACTGCTACATTTGCAAATGGAGCCAAAAGAGAAACTTGCCCGAACTGAAACATCATAATTGGAAGACTAAAACTCAGTGCTGCAAGCGTTAAAACCAGTGCTTCCCGAACAGCAAAAGTATTTGGAATCCACATAAACATTTTAGTAAAGTACTCTTGAGTATACATGATACCCACAACTGCTAAGAAACTTAAATGAAGACTCACATCATAGCTCAAAGCAAGAGGGTTCAATATAGTCATGGCAACTCCTGTAAATGCTAATAGGGTGATCGCTCTACTGGAATTTCCAGATTGTAAAAAAATATATCACAGTATTCACATAATCGCTGCTCTTACAACAGGAGCTCAAAGTCATACAAACACCGAAAATAATACAATACTCAAACTCACAACAATTACTCTAAAAACAGGAGGTAAGAATCAAAACATAAAAGTCATAAATATGACGCAAATAGTAATATTGAATCAACTCACAGCAATAAAGTGAGTAAGACCTGAGTTATTGAAGTCTTCCTTTAAATCTTTAGGGATATTCTCTCTTGCTCAGAATAATATTCCTCCCAAAAATATAGCCTCCTTTTCAGGAAATATTCTCTCTATTCTAGACAAGAGTTTTTGTCTACTTATATAAAAATGATATTTCCATCAGTACCTATGGTGTGATATTGTTTCAACTGTCGAACTTGAAGTACTAAAATAAATCTGCTTTGATAACATATATTCTTTATATGCAAATCCATCAAAATCCAGAAGAGGATACATCTTCCCAGAGTACGAGATCACTTGTCCAGGATAGAGTGAAAAATTCTTAGGTAAGCGCAACAAATGCTTAATTTTGTTGTCTATATTTTTGTCATGTATACTCTGGAGAGAAAGTACATATTCGTCATAATAATCACTGCGTTTGTATAGTTTTACTACCTCTCAATTATAACGATTATAGAGTCAACTATAGCTGTCTACTACAACAGAATTTCGAGAAATGTTATAGTGTGAGATTAAACTTGATCAAATTCAGATTCAATACCCTAAGAGCATAAAACATAGACAATACATAAATTGTCTATAATAAGAAGTGACTAGGAATATTCACAATAAAAATACTAGCCCCACAATAAGGGAGAGTAGTATATCATCCACAATATTTCATATAAGAATTCACCCTAGTGTTCATACAAGGAATAGAGTAAAGTATGAGTTGGGAGAAAATTTTTGCATATGCCTATGCTTCTAAATGAGTTTCTTTATCATTTTCATTCTTAAATATTTGAGAGAAGTTATATCAACTCCAAACTATAAGCATGAGTGCAAATACTTGAGGCAGATTAAAGACGCTTGAAACTGAAAGAATATCCTGTTTTCCAGAAAAGGATTCAAATATAAGAATCATTGCTCCAAATAAGACCAATCCAAGATATCCTATATATCCTCTAATATGTATAAAGAGAGACAGTATATACATAGCCGAAAATATAATGAAACTAATGAGGGTATATACTATAGGTAGTGGGAAAACTGGTACTTGGCTAGCAACAAGAGAGTGGGGATGAGAATAAAGGAGTTCAATACCTATCATAGTCTCCCTTCCATATACTTGCCCTCAAAATATAGACCCAATATATCCAACTACCATAACAAATAAAAACGAAAGTACTACTCCGTCTATATATCGCAAGAGACTACTTTTTTCAAGTCTCGTCAGGATATAGAGTGCGAGTCAGAAACCAAACATGGCTCAAAACAACGAAAAATTAAATTCTGACATGATAAAAAATTGTCCTGGATCTTTGATAAATTTCATATCATTCCATTTTCCAAGCACATAGAGCGCTCTAGAAAACAAAAAAGTTGAAATAAATATCCAAATTATGTTTTGTGTAAAAAATGAAAAACTATAACCAAATCTCTTTGATAGTCTTTTTAAATTCCATAAAAACAAAAAGAAACAAACTGTAAGTGTGAGTCAAAAAGTATAAAGAAAGACTTCCGGAAATATTTCAAAAAATGGAAACACGCGTCAATTTTTAACTATTAAAATATTGTTCTTATAATAACTCTTAGACTAAAAAATGCAATGCTATTTAAACTCTTGATACATAATCTCTTGTTCTTGTATCAACCTTTATTACATCTCCTTCTTTTATAAACAATGGAACTTGAATGACAAGTCCCGTTGATAGAGTAGCTGGTTTCTTGCCACCTGTGGCAGTATCTCACTTTTCACCTGGTGGAGTTTCGATAACCTCTAAAGCGCAACTAGGATCAAGTTCTATATTGATTGGATTTCCATTAAATTCTTGAAGTTTTACTTTATCTCCATCATTGAGAAACATTTCTGCTCCATCAAGAGTCTCTTTCGAAAGCTCTACTTGCTCATATGTTTCTTGCGACATGAACATATAGTTTATTCCATCATTATAGAGGTAGTCATAACTTTTCATTGCAATATCTGCAGGAGAATACTTATCTGTATCGGAAATAGTCTTAGCTATTGTTCCTCCATTGAGAAGATTTTTAGCTTTGATGTTAATAATACTCCCTCCTCGTCACATTACTTTCTGAGCATATGACATAATTTCAAATGGCATGTCATCCATAATAAACTTTTTTCCTACTTTAAGGTCATTTCCATTGTACATAATCTATGTGTATTAATTAATAGTAATTTCATTCAGTATACTCCTTTCCACACGCTTTTGAAGTTTTTCTTCAAAGAAGAAATACCCATAATCTATACTTGTAAATGCATATATAGTGTCTATCTTGAGGCACTTAAATCATCCCTCTCAGTAAGATACTCGACAAAGTGAGTTGTTCTCCTCGATTTCTAAAAATATATCTTTTGGCCTATCGCACAAAGAAACATCTTCAATTGAAAATGCTTCTTTTAGTATTCTAGCTTTCATATATTATTTTGCTATCTCTATACATCTTGTCTCTCTGATCAGAGATACTTTTACCTCACCAGGGTATTGAAGATTTTCTTCAATATTATTAGCTATTTCTGAAGCAAGTTTATGGGCCTGCATATCAGATACAGTTTTTGCATCAACAAATACGCGTACTTCACGTCCAGCAGAGAGAGCATATGCTTTATCTACTCATGAGAAGCTTTGTACAAGAGCTTCCATCTCTTGAACACGCTTTAAGTACTGTTCTATTGCCTCTCTACGTGCTCATGGACGTACAGAGCTAATTGCATCTGCTACTTGAATTATCGCAGCGTAAATTGAAATACTAAATTGCTCTCAGTGATGATTTTCAATCATATCAACCACCTCTTCTGGGAGTCCATATTTC
>JAJOLH010000008.1 GCA_021129415.1 Candidatus Altimarinota bacterium
AGATGAGATAGTTGCGATTATTGACCCAATTAAAAATACAAAAAAAGAAGATTTATTAGATATTGAGTTTGATGTGATAATAGAGTTTTGTATTCCTCAAGTTGCACTAGAAAATCTAACATTTTACGCGAAAAATGACTATAAGGTAATTATGGCTTCAACAGGTTGGTGGGAACATCTGCCAGAAGTAAAAGTAATGTTTGAGCAATCCCAAGGGGCTATTCTCTGGAGTGGAAATTTCTCACTTGGAGTAAATTTATTCTATCAAATGCTTGAAACTACAAGTAAGCTTATGAATAACTTTCCTGAGTATGATGTGATGGCTCATGAGTGGCACCATAATATGAAGGCAGACTCTCCGTCGGGAACACTTATTAATATGGGAGATATCATAGTAGATAATATAGATCGAAAAACTCAGAAGCAGGTAAATACTTTGAACGCAAGAGCTATTTCTGAAAATGAACTTCACCTCAGTTCTACAAGGGGAGGGTATATACCAGGGACACATCAGGTATCGTTTGATTCTATGTTTGATACAATAGATTTAAAGCATACAGCGAGAACGAGAGATGGATTTGCTGTTGGAAGTCTTGTATGTGCATCTTGGCTCCAGGATAAACAATGATATTTTGAGATAAAAGATTTTACAAAAAGCTTAGTTTAATAAATATATAATTATGAGAGGACTGTGGACAGCGTTAATTACTCCATTCTTAGATGGAAATGGGATAGATAATCCTATTGATTATCCAGCACTTGAGAGACTCTTAAACATGCAAATAAATGCGGGGGTTGATGGAGTTTTGCTTCTTGGGACAACAGGAGAGAGGCCAACTCTGCTCGAAGCAGAAGAGATAGAGCTTATTAAATTTAGTATAAATATACTAAAATGAAAAACAAAAATAATGGTAAACGCTGGAACATATTCTACTCTAGATACAGTAAATACTATTAACTATCTTAATGAAATAGAGGATATAGATGCATACTTAGTAGTAAATCCATATTATAGCAAGCCAACACAAACTGGCCTCAAAAAACATTTTGTAGCGTCTGCAAATCAGACTAGTAGGGAAGTACTACTCTACAATATCATGTGAAGAACAGGAGTGAATCTGGAAACGAAGACCCTTGTTGAGATAATAAAACAAGCTCCAAATGTAGTATGAATCAAAGAAGCAAGTGGGAGTCTTCAGCAGATGAAAGAAGTTATCGCTGCAACATCAGACGATTTTGTAGTACTCTCAGGAGATGATGGACTCGTATATGACCTTATTAAAAATGGTTGAGATGGCTCGATATCGGTAACATCAAATTGTGAACCCAAGGTAATGAAGGACTTTGTAGATAGTTGTCTCGCTGGAGAAGAAAAAGCATCACAAACAAACGATATTCTTCAAGAGCTTTTTACGCAGCTATTTATTCAGACAAATCCTCTTCCAACAAAGACATACTTAGCACAAAGATGAATCATTTCAGAAAATTTCAGACTTCCTATATGTAGTATGGATGAGCCGCAGAGGACTGACTTTTTAAATTTTATTAGTACATATAATCTACCAGAATAACACTCCTTGATTTTTTAAGACATAACTTTAACATTATGAAGAAAGACATACTTCCATTTGGAACACAAAGGTTACAAGAACTTGTTAGTGAGTACTCTACTCCTTTTCATTTGTATGATGAAAAGGGAATAAGAAAGAACTTACAAGCTCTTAAGAGTGCTTTTTCTAAAGTACCAGGATTCAAAGAATATTATGCTGTAAAAGCTTGTCCAAATCCATATATTCTTGATATATTAAAAGAAGAGGGATGTGGAATGGATTGTAGCTCTTTATGAGAACTGATTTTAAGTGAAACTGTTAGTATTACTGGAGAAGACATCATGTTTACATCAAATAATACTTCTGTAGAAGAGTTTAAAAAAGCAAAAGAATTATGAGCTATCATTAATTTTGATGATATATCAATGATTGATTATTATTTAGAAAATATTTGAGAACTTCCAGAACTACTATGCTTTCGGTATAATCCAGGACCTCTTAAATGATGAAATGTACTTATATGAACTCCAGAAGATGCGAAGTATGGTCTTACAAGAGAACAAATTTTTACAGCCTATGAGCGATGTAGAGATTTAGGAGTTAAGAGATTCGGGATTCACACTATGGTAGCTTCGAATGAATTAGAAAATGATTATTTCATTGAAACTGCAAAGATCTTATTTGAACTTGCTAGAGATATTGAGTGAGAGTTAGACATAGAGTTTGATTTTATTAATCTTGGTGGCTGAATAGGAGTTGCTTACAAACCAGAAGAAACACCTGTAAGCTTTGAAAAATTATGAAAAGGGATTGCAGACCTCTATGCTACATACTTTTCAGGAAGAAAGGATTCTCTTAGTATCGTAATAGAATGCGGGAGGATTATAACAGGACCATATGGGTATCTGGTGACATCAGCTGTACATAAAAAAGAAATATATAAAAATTATGTAGGAGTTGATTCTTGTATGTCTGACCTTATGAGACCATGAATGTACGGAGCATATCATCATATATCAGTGTTATGAAAAGAAGATCAAGAAAAAAAATACATATATGATGTAGTTGGGTCTTTATGTGAAAATAACGATAAGTTTGCAATAGAGAGAAGACTCCCAGAAATTAATATTTGAGATACCGTTGTAATCCATGATACATGAGCCCATGGTTACTCAATGTGATTTAACTACAATGCAAAACTCAAATCTAGAGAAATACTTCTTCAAGAGGATTGAAACTCTAAAGTTATCAGAAGAGCTGAAAATCTTAGTGATTATTTTGCCACATTAGATTATCCAGGTTTAAAATAAAGCATGAAACAAAAAATACTAGACATTCTTGATAGCCTTGAAATAGAGTATACAAACTATGAACATGAAGCTGTATTTACTTGTAATGAAGCTAAGGGAGTAGATATACCATGATATAGGGTAAAGAGTTTGTTATTGCGAAATAAGAAAGCTACGAATTTTTACATGATCGTACTTCCAGATAATAAGCAGCTTGATACAAATATTATTAGAGCAATTTTTAGCGACACAAAAATGAGCTTTGCGTCCCCAGAACGAATGATGGAAAAAATCTGACTCAAGCCATGATCAGTGAGCCCGTTTGCACTTATTAATAATACAGATAGAGATATTAGAGTAGTGTTTGATAGTGTGCTAAGAAATGAACTTATCTGATTTCACCCACTTCAAAATGATAATACGGTAGTGCTCAACATGACATCTGTTGAACATTTTCTTGAAAATCTCTGCACGGAATATGTGTATCATGAGTTATAGAGCTGTAACTCTCTCAGAAAATCATACAAGATAAAAGCTCCTATTAATAGGAGCTTTTATGAGTTTAAACGATTATCTAAATATCTTATAATCTCAAACTTTCACGTAATTTTCTCCGTTAGGTTTCTTAGGTCAGATACTTGATCCCAGTAACATACTAATACCAAAAAAAAGACTAGCTCCTCAGATGATATATGCGATGAAGTCCGGGAATATAATATTTGTGAGTCCAAACGCGATAAGGACTAAACCAGTGTATTTCATAATTTGTATTTAGTTTTTATTCTACTTCTTCTATTTTTGCCCCAAGACTCTGTAGCTTTCATAGGAGGTTATCATAGCCTCTATTAATCCAATATACATTTTCTACCTTAGTAGTGCCTTGTGCGAGGAGTCCTGCGAGTACCATAGCAGCTCATGATCTGAGATCCCAACTATTTACTGTCGCTCAAACGAGTTTATTTGGTCCTGTTATTTTCGCTTCATGGAGATTGATAATCCTAGGAAAACACCCAAGTCTTTCATACTCAACAAGCCAATTAAGTCGTCCTTCATAGAGGATTTCATGTACCCTACTGGTTCATTCACACTGAGTCATTAACACAGTAAAGAGAGGCATCAAATCGGTAGGGAAACCAGGAAAAATATTTGTCTGAATATTTACAGCTTTGAGTTCATTACATCTGTGCACTCTCAGTGTGTCATTTCCTAAATCTTCGGTTTTTACTCAAGCTTCATGGAGTTTGTAGAGAAATGCTCATAGATCACTGATTCGCGCTCTGTATATATCGATATGAGATTTACTAGCAAGCGCTGCTACAATTGCAAAGGTTCAAGATTGAAGATAATCAGAAATAACCTCTTTTTCAACATGAGTATTCAGCTCTCTCGTACCATGAACAATGATAGTATGATCATGTTTAACTTCAATATTTACCCCAGCATCAGTGAGAAAATCTATAAGATTAAAGATATGTGGCTCAAAAGCTGCTAACTGGATATGGGTAGTTCAAACTCTCGTTGCAGCTCACATTATCAAATTAGCTGTTGCGGTTACCGCAAAATACGCAGTAATTGTAACATCTTCAGATGATCCTGATCAAGCAAATTTGAGCATATCATTAGTTTCTTCAAAACTATATCACATATCCGTATACCCATTTATATGTTCATCGATAGGTCTTTTACCAATTTTATCTCCATGAGGAAATGGGAGATCTACCTTTTTAAATCTAGAAAGAAGACCAGCCATAAAATAGATCCCAGCTCTTGTTCGCGCAATCGCTGAAGTATCTATATTTGTTAGGGAAATATCACTTGTATCGATTTTTAGAGTATTTTCCGAAAAATCAGCACGAGCTCAAAGACTCTTATAAAAATGGATAAAATCATGTACATCAAGTATGTCAGGTACATTTGTGAGAGTTACTTCTCATGGAATTAATAGTGCAGCAGAGATGAGAGGAAGAGCCGCATTTTTACTTCATCAAATTATTACCTCACCAGATAAGCTTTGTGAGTTTTCTATTTGGAACATGGTTCAGAGAAAATAAGAAAATATATACATTACATTATAGTAAGCTCTTATAATTTTCAAAACAAAAGGTAGAAATCTCTTTTTTCTTTGACATTAGCGGCAGGGAGGATATTATTTTTTATATACTTCGATATTGTTAATTAGGGAATAAATATGTTCAAAACAGACGTAAAAAAAATAGACTTTGGATGAAAAAACATACTCAAAGCCTATAATGTAAATCTTGATGATGATCTTGACTGTATCATTGTTTTATCTGCGAAAGATGAGAAATTAGGAGAATTACTATACCATAAAGTCATGGACTCAGTTATAGATAGGATCCACCCTAAAAATGTTTACAAAGACTTCTCAAACTCTCTAGAAAACATTAATTCATTTCTCTCTTCATGGCAACAAGGAGGAGATAAGATTAAATGACTCCATGGAATTATTGCAGTATACCATAAGAAAACATTTTTATTTTCAACAGTTGGAACGTCATCTTGCTATCTTTTTAATTCAAGAAACGAACTCATAGAGATTTCTGATAAAAATGAGAGCAGTAGTGACTTTAGTTTTATATCTTCTGGAGATGTAAGTTCTGGTGAATCAATAATACTTTCTAATACGCGATTGTTAGATATTCTTTCTGCTGACGATATTAAAGATGGGTTATCAAATGGAGATATTAGCAGATCATGAGATAATATAGAAAAGATCCTTATGCAAGAACATGAGGGAAAAAATATAGCGGTTGTGTGATGTACGAAATTATCGGAGAGTGAACCAACGACAAAGATAAACTATGATAAAATATCGTACTATTGTCTGAGAGCTTGTGATAATCATATAGCAAAAAAGATGCTATGATATATATATTTCTCAAGAGATTTTCTTCTTTCTCGTAGTCAAAAGGTAAAACAAATTCTTTTGTGAGTAGGGGTGCTTGTGAGTGTGTTTATTCTCTATAACATCATCTCATGATTCTTTAGTATGACCAGCAATACTTACTCACTTGAGTCAGCAAAACAAGAGCTTATACTCGCACAAAGTAGTATCGTATCAGCAAGTGAAAATATGAATAATGAGGATATGTATACCCTTAATATTGAGCAAGCTGAGGAGATAATATTAAAACTAGAACAGGAACAATTATTTATATCTGATGTCTGACTTTTAAAAGATAGAATAGGGATTCTGCAAAAACAATTTAATGGAATTCAACCATTTGCAACGAGCAGTGAAAATACACTCTATAGCTTTGATACTGAAAAAGAAATAGTAAAGGTTCTTAGCTTAGACGGGCAAATTTATGTAGTTCATAGAGACTCTATTACTGGCCCTATACTCAAGTGAGAATCTGCTGAAAACTTTGAGTTTAGTGAGTTGTCTGGAGGGGATTACTTCATCGATGCTACAACTCAGGATTCAAATGTGGTACTGATGACATCTGCAGGAAAAGTTGTAAATTTTGCAAAGAATAATTATTTTAGTTATGTTGATGTTTTAGATCAAGTGACATGGGAAGAAAGCCCTATCATTAGCTCGTACGCGAATAATATTTATTTACTTTCAGATAGTTGAAATCAGATCCTACGTCATAAAAAACAATCTTCAAGTTATGATTCTGGGGTTGCTTATCTCAAAGATCAGGATGCTATTGATACAGGAAGAATACTTTCTCTCGCAATAGATGGAGGAATATATATTCTCAAGTTAGATGGAAGTATCATCAAGTTATTTCGTTCTCCTGAGTATAGACTTGAATCACTTGTCCTTAATAAACTCCCTAAAAATTATAATTTCCAAAATTTGGATGGAGAGAACCTACCTTCACTCAGAGCCAAGGCAAACCTCAAATATGTATATATGCTGTTAGATAACCGTATATTAGTGTTTTCACCTAATACCTCGAACTATAGAGATGTAAAATCACTAAGCTATATAGGGCAAATTGAGGGGAAAGATATAGTCATAGAAGACTTTTATGTAGATAATGATGGAGATATCATTGTTGCTGGAAATAGATGAATCTATCAGCTCGAGTTTGAAGTAGATGAAGAAGATCTCATTATAAAATAATTAAAAAAGCAGCTTCATAATAGAGGCTGCTTTTTGTAGTAATACTTAGGTTCTGAATGTATTTTTATCTATAAACTCATCTACTTGAGATTGGAGTTCGCTTGAGATAATTTCATTTGATGATACGAGACTTACGTCTTCATCTTCATTAAATGCTTCAATCATTTTCGTTATTTTTAAGGCTTGATCAAAGTCAGTCACTTCAATCTCATTATCAGGGATATAGTCGAGCTTCGATTCAAGGAGTTCTATTTCCTTAGACTCTAAGAATTTCTCAACATCGTTGTAGTCTTCGAGAGATGTTACAACCTTTATATATTCAGGATTTTGTTCTATATCTTCAGCAGCAGTTTCGAAAATAAGCTCCTCGATTTTTTCATACTCATATTTTTTAGGATCAATGAATATGACTCACTTTTTGTGAAACATCCATGAAACAGCACCTGATTCACCCATATTTCCTCCACACTTTGAGAAAACACTTCTTATATTGGAAACAGTTCTATTTTTATTATCAGTGAGCGTAGATACTAAAAGAGCAACTCATCCTGGAGCATATCATTCGTAAATTATTTCAGATATTTGGGTAGCCTCTTTATCCTCTCATGTTCATTTCTTGATGGCTCTGTCTATAGTGTCGTTTGGAACAGAATCCTTTTTTGCTTTCGTGATAAGCATTGCGAGTGTTGGATTGTCATCCGGATTTCATCATTTTTGAGCAGCCATTGCTATGAGTTTTGCATGCAATGAAAACACTTTTCATTTTGCAGAGTTTACAGCATTCTTTCTGGCTTGTACTACAGGACCTCTTCACATAATTCATTTAATTATTTACTATAAATATACTCATAGAATATAGTATTTTTATTTCTTGTAAAGAAATAGAAAAAAACTTTTGCAAGAAAGTCCTTTTTATATACAATCTGTGAGCTTTCTTTGAAAAGAAGAAATTTACTTGCAATTAAGAGATTATGACATCATTTGCTATAGCAGCCGACATCAGAGATACTAATCAAAAAACTTCAGAGATTCGAAAATCAAGAAAAGTTCCAGGAGTAGTATACGGAAAAACTCAAGAACCTATCTCACTCGTACTTGATAGCTCAGAATTCCTAAGGCTTCATAGAAAGGCTGGGGAATCAAACATTATAAATTTAAAAGTTGGAAAACTAGATCTTGAAGTCCTTGTTCACCAAACTCAAAAACACCCTGTATTAGGAGAATTTACTCACGTTGATTTCTACGCAATTACTCGATGAGAAAAACTTACTACAAACATACACTTTAACTTTATCGGGGAATCTCCTGCTGCAAAAGAAGGTATGCTTATTCAAGAAGTTATTAAAGAAATTGAAGTTTCTTGTCTTCCAAGAGATCTTAGAGATCATTTTGATGTAGATCTTTCTACTATTGTTGCAGAAGGGGATACTATCAAAGTTTCTGACCTTGGTCTTGATAGTGAAAAATATGAAATTTCAATAAATGATGATGATGTTATAGTTACTTGTTCTATACCGAAAGTAGTAGAAGAAGAACCAGAAGAAACTGCTGACGAAGTAGTAACAGGTTCAGAAGAAGATATAGCAAACAAAGAAACTGAGGCAGGAGCTTCAGAATAATAACTTTGTGAAATAAAACTTCTTCTCTATAATCGGGGGAGAAGTTTTTTATTATAATAAATAGGCCATATGAAAGTATATATTTGGTGAAACTCTCCAGATTCTCAAAAGTTAAATGACGCAGTGGCTCTTACACTTGAAGAACTGGGCTTAACAGATTTTGTTAAAGTAGAGTCGACTACAGATAGTAAATTGAAAGAAGAGCTCAGTATATCAGAAACATCAGCTCTTATCATAGAAGAAGAGAGTATAGATTTTAAGGATATGATTTTTGAAGGAATCATTCCTGAATCTGATGAACTCAAATCCATGTTTATATCTATTATCTGAGGGTCTTCTGGTGGATGATGTGGATCTAAGGATGACTCAGGATCATGTGGAACAGGCTGTGCATGTTAATATAAAAAAAAGAGATACTCTGAGTATCTCTTTTTTTAGGTGTTAGTTTTTCTTATTGAACCGGAGCTTCATCTGAAATAATTTCAACTTCTACTTCAGTGCTCTGAGTAGTAACTGTATCAGTAGCTGGTTTCTTTACTATTGTATAGTAGTCTGTATATATGAGGCTCCCATCTGCTCAGAAATAATCAACCTTATATCGATTCGTTCACTCCTCAAGTGTTTCAAATCTTTCAAATGCATGATATCTCCATGTGCTCCCATTAAAGGAAGCTAGTTTAAATCCGTTTACTTCTACCCTGGATATGTTTTCTGCTGTAGTAACTCATCTGATAGTGACTTCTGGTCCTGTAGCAACAAACTTTCCAGTTACTGATGGAGAAGTGAAACCAAAATCAGTTGCATCAATAGGAAAGGTAGCTCCTCAGCTAGAAACAACAGGAGTAGTTTGAACGCTGTTAATAGCTGTGTTTGTACTTCATGCTGAGCTATATACCGTCATAACCTTCTTTTCTAGTATGCTTTTATCGTTTCAGTATACCTTGACTACAAGGTCATTAATACTTGATCAAAGAGAGACGTTTGAGAGAGCAAAACTCTGATCTTCTGAGTTTATTTTTGCTTGAGAGTTATTTACGCTTATTGATTCAACTGATTCATTGAGTATTTTTCCAGAAATATTGAGACTACTTTTACTTGTACTCATTTCATCTCTAAGTGAATCAAAACTTAGGTATGCTCCACTATCTCACTCTCATTGTACATCTTCATCACTATCTTGAGTAGGATCTACTTTATCTAATACTTCAAATCATTTATTATCAATAAACCAATCACTTCCTTTGAAGTAACTATCAATGTTTCATTTTTCACTAGATAAATCTATCTCTGTACTTGCAGCATATTGTCTTCAAACACTGAGTTTCTGTCACTTAGTGAGTGATGTTGATATTCCTCCAAGGTTAGTAACCTTTGCGCTTCATGCTAATACATATACAGTACTTCATGCTTCGTTTTGAGTGAGTGATAGTACTGATCAGTTAGCTGCTGAGATAGTAGCATACTTCATAGAAATACTGCTAGCTGCGTTGAGGTCTATCCAAGCGTCAGATGAGTAGAGAGAGAAACTTCCATCCTCGTTATATTTAAATTCAGCTATTTTATTTAGCGCAATATTTGTACCGTTAGGGAGTGCTAATTGTAGTGTCCCTTCTTTTACGATTATTGTTTCTCCTTTATAGAGATTTTGACTATCGCTTATTTCTTCTTTTGTTCAACTTGGATATGATACAAATGCTTGAGTATTTACTGAGTTAAATACTATATCAACAGGAATTCTATTCTCACTATTTCAAATTTCAGTACTTTCTACGCTTGTAGAATCTCTGTTAAATATACTGAAAATTACAAGTAAAAGCAGTGCTCCTCAAACAATAGGAACAAGATAATCCTTGAACGTATTTTGAAAGTTATTTCTTTTTCTATATCGAGTCATAAAAACATTATTTTTATTGAATATACTGCTATATTTATATGAAAAAAAACCAAAAAAACAAGAAAAATATTCTAATTATATACTATAGGCAATATATAGAATATGTATATATATGTACTTTTGTGTGATTCTAATTTTTAATTATAATCCCGCGTGCTAGTTTATTTTGTTTTACAATAAAAAATATGAAAAACGTACTAGGATTAATTATGATTGTTGCTCTTGCAACACTTACTTCATGTGGAGTAAAAGATGCTGCTAACACTGTAGTTGATACAGCAGGTGACGCAGTAGAAGCTACAGTTGAAGTTGCTGAAGAAGCAGGTGAAGCAGTAGTTGAAGCTGGAGAAGAAATGATGGATAAAGCAGAAACTTCTACGGAATCAGATACTGAAACTGATATGGGAGATGATCTTCCTGAAGAAATAATGGAAAAATAAAAAATTTTTTTAAAAGATATTGTTTTTAAAGACCTACTGTGATATTTATTATAGTAGGTCTTTTTTTATTGTATAGAGTAAATATTTGTAAATTACTTAATTATATTGTATTATATTCTTAAATTTCTAAATTATTCTATGAAACAAA
>JAJOLH010000066.1 GCA_021129415.1 Candidatus Altimarinota bacterium
GGAGCAATTACTGGAATGGTAGATGCCCTATGAGATAAAAACTCTGAATTTATGAGCCCAGAAGCTACTGAAAAATTTAATGAGGTTTTAGAGGGAGACTTTGAGTGAATATGAGCGGTAGTTGAGAAAGCCCCCTTAGGGGTTAAGGTTGAGAGAATATTAAAATGATCTCCAGCTAAAAAATATGATGTTAGATGAGGTGATATAATAATAAAGGCAGATGATGTTGAACTAGAAGAGCTGGATCTATACGACGCTGTAGATGAGATTAAGGGGCCAGCTGGATCTCAGGTTACTCTCACGATTATTCGACCTTGAGAAGATGAAATACTGGAGATATCTGTAGTGAGACAAAAAATTCATATTCCCTCGGTTGAGCAGGAATACTTTGACGAAGAGAATATAGCATATATTGCTATAAACATGTTTTGAGACACTACGTCGAAAGAATTTATAAGCGCAGTAGAAGAGGTAAAAACATCATGAGCTGAGGGATTAATAATAGATGTAAGAGATAATGGAGGAGGTTACTTACAGAGCGCTGTCCAAATATTATCAGAATTTATCCCAGAAAAGGAAAGTCTTGTAAAAACTCGATACAAGAATAGCTTTTTTGACGAGAACTACTCCTCTGTTAACGATGGAGAGCTCTACGAGAAAGCAATAGTTGTATTAATAAATGAAAACTCTGCTTCTGCTTCAGAAATAACAGCAGGTGCCCTGCGAGAATACGATAAAGCTATACTTGTGGGAAAGAAAACATACTGAAAATGATCAGTTCAACAGCCCTTTGATATGGAAGACGGAAGTCTCTTAAAGTTGACGGTTGCAAAGTGGTTTACTCCTAATTGAAAAAATATTGATGAGGAGGGGATAATGCCTGATATTGAGGTTGGGTTTAATGAAGAAGATTATGAGGACCTTTATGATAGGCAGCTAGAAGAAGCTAAAAAAGTACTAAAAATATTTATAGATAAAACTACTATCTGACTCACAATTGAGGAATACGAAAAACAAAGAAAACAATAATTTGATTCACTTGTAAAAAAAGCTATATTAATATTATCTTATTTCTTTATCTAAGAAATTATGAATTATAAACATACTACTAAGCTCGTACTTCTCGGACAGTAATAGCATTCACATCTATATTCTCCATTTTTTTGGGGGATATAGATTTTTTATAAAAAATATTTTTTAATATATACAATATGTTACAACAAACAGATCCAAAACTGGCTGATATGATAGCAAGAGAGGCTAATAGACAAGATACAGAAATAGAATTAATTGCCTCTGAAAATTATGTTTCAAAAGATGTACTCGAAGCTAACGGAAGTATTCTTACAAATAAATACTCTGAATGATATCCGGGGAGGAGATATTACGGGGGATGTCATATTATTGACGAGATTGAAACTCTTGCAATTGATAGAGCGAAAGAGCTTTTTGGTGCTGAACATGTAAATGTGCAACCACTCTCATGATCACCCGCTAATATGGCTGTCTATATGGGATTACTTAATCCGGGAGATAAGGTGCTTGGATTTTCTCTAGATCAATGAGGACATCTATCACATGGGCATCCAATGAATTTCTCTGGTATTCTCTATGAGATTATTCCTTACTTCCTTGATAAACAGACAGAAGAAGTAGATATGGATGAACTAGAGAGGTTAGCAATAGAAACGAAACCAGCGATGATCATAGCTTGATTCTCAGCTTATTCTAGAGACCTAGATTGGAAAAGATTTAGAGAAATTGCCGATAAAGTTTGAGCAGTTTTGATGGCAGATATTGCCCATATTGCTGGACTTATTGCTGCTTGAATAATAGAAAACCCTGTTCCATACTGTGACGTAGTCACTACTACAACTCATAAGACGCTGAGATGACCAAGGGGATGAATGATCATGTGTAAGCAAGAACATGCAAAGGCTATTGATAGAGCCGTATTTCCTGGACTTCAATGAGGGCCTCATGAAAACCTCATAGCTGCAAAAGCAGTAGCATTTTGAGAAGCCTTAAAACCAGAGTTTAAAGACTATCAAATTCAAGTTGTAAAAAATGCACAAAAACTCGCATCTGAACTACAAAGGCATGGTTTCAAAATTGTTTCTTGAGGGACAGATAATCACCTTATGCTTGTAGATGTATTTGCAGGATTTGAAGTAACTGGAAAACAGGCAGAGCATGCGCTAGAGATAGTTGGGTTATCTACAAATAAAAACATGGTACCATATGATACGCGTCCACCAATGAATCCATCTGGGATTAGAATCGGTACTCCTGCTGCTACCACTCGATGAATGGGTGAAGATGAGATGGTTGAAATTGCGGATATATTTGCGCAGACAATTAAGAATTTTAAAGATGAAGAAAATCTTATAAAACAAAGAGAAAGAGTACTCAAACTTTGTAAACAATTTCCAATCAACGGATAGTTTGAACTTTCTTGAATTATAGGGGATTATTGATATACTAAAATACAATTAACCTATAATATTGAAATATGAAGATCTTTTCGAACTTTGATACACAATTCAAGAAAAAGGTTATTAAAAAAAGATTAGAAACCTTTAAGGAATCTGAGATTTTAATTATAAGTAGGTCTCGGTATTATTTCTATTTTCGAGTGTTATTTCCATTTTTTGTTATCTTGTGAATAGGGATATGAATATTTCTGTTTTTTAGAGAATATAATATTGATTGGTATATATTTGCCCCTTTATTTTTTGTATGGCTTTTGGTTATTTGGTTTTATGTGGTTCATAAATTTTTTAAGTACCGTTATGATTTCACTATAGTTGACCCATTATGAGTAACTACTTATAAACAAAAATGAATACTTCATAGTTTTTTAAAACAGATTCCTGCTAATAGGATTCGATCTATTCAAATTTGTAGAAATAGCTTTTTAGAAAATGTTTTTTGATATGGATCACTTGATATCCTTACTGATTTTACAGATAATATGCATATTGGGGAAGAAGATGAGGCCCCTTCAGTTATTTGACTTACTTATGTTGATACTCCTTACAAGGAAAAAAATAAAATTACAGACCTTTGCTTTAAATAGTATTTTCAAGATTTACAATTATTAGACAACGACATGTTGACATATTTATTATCATTATTCTTATCTATTTGTCTTTCATCTGTTTTGATTTGCTCTCTATCTAGGCTTTTTCATAAAATAGACATACTAGACAATCCTAAAAAATATTGAAAAAAAAGAAAACCAATTCCATATAGTATGGGAGTAGTGTTTTTTGTGTCCTTTTTCATATTAAGTTTTTTGTTTATTGACTATAGCTACAAACTTTTCCTTGTCTGGGTGTTTTGAGCTGTTATTACAGCTATTAGTTTTCTTGACGATTTGACCTCTATGAGCGCAAAGACGAGACTGATTATACAAGTCATTATCTGAGCAACGATTTGAATTACTTCTATAAAAATATGATATGTAAGTAATATATTTGGTTGAATTATAGAGTTAGAGACTCTTTCTGCTATTATCGCTGGAAAGGAAATATTTATTATTCCGCTTATTTTTACAATCTTCTGGTATGTTTTTGTATTTAATGCTCTTAACTGGACTGATGGTTTGCAGGGAAATACTTCATGACTTTCTCTTATATGTTTCCTGGTTATATTTCTCCTGGGTTTAAAACTATACCTTACTGATGATTATACCTGAGGATTACAGAATGCTGAATTTGTGATGCAGATGAGTATTATCTTAGTATGAATTCTCATTCCATTCTTTTACTTTGATTATAAGGAGAAGATACTCATGTGAGACTCTGGGACGATGTTCCTTGGATTTATGCTTGCAACTCTCGCGATTATATCAGGATGAAAGATAGCTACAGTGCTTGCAGTATTTGGGATATATGCAGTAGATGCTATATATGTAATAGCTCGACGAGTTATGCGGGGGAAAAGCCCTCTTTCTTGAGACTTTACGCATTTACATCACAGATTGTCTGACATAGGATTTTCAAAAAATCAAATTCTTACACTTGTATTTTCTCTGAGCTTCTTCTTCGGAGTGACGGCATTATTTTTAGATAAAACAGGAAAAATAATAGTATTTATTATAATAGCTGTATTTGTAGTATTTCTCTCATATATTTGAGAGAAAGTAAAAAAAATATCATTTAAAAAATAGATATGAAAATAGCATTTTTTGGTACTCCAGAGTTCGCATGAAACATACTTTCATGAATTTTAGAATACCCAGAAATAAACACTAGTCTTGTAGTCTCACAGCCAGACAAGCCAGTATGACGAAAGAGAGAACTTTTTCCTACTCCTGTAAAACAAGTTGCCCTTGATGCAAGAATAGAAGTAATACAACCTGAGAAGATAAAGACAAATTTAGAGTTTCATGATTATCTCAAATCTCTTGAGTTAGATTTTATAGTTGTCGTAGCTTATGGTAAGATTATTCCTCAGGCTATACTAGATATCCCAAAGTACTGATGTATTAATATTCATGGGAGTATCCTCCCTGCATATCGAGGAGCAAGCCCAGTACAGGCTGCAGTAAAAGATGGACTCTCGCAGACATGATTGACAACAATGTACATGTCGGCAGGCATGGATGAGTGAGATATGCTTAAAGTAGCTACAGTTGATATCGACAATGTTGACACTTCAGAGGATATATTCAAAAAATTTGTAGATGTATGACCTGAGCTCTTAGTTGAAACGCTCAAGGAGATTATGTCATGAGATTTAACATGAACTCCCCAGAATCATGATAAGGCCACTCACTGTTGAAAAATCTCTCGAGAAGATGGAGAGGTATTCTTTGAAAAACAAACAGCTCAAGAAATATACGATACGTTTAGAGCCTATACTCCATGGCCTGGAATATATAGCTTTTATGAAGGGAAGAGATTCGTATTAGAAGAAATAACATTTAATAATGAAACAACCCCATGATTTATGCCTGGAGAAGTTATTAAAAATGAGAAGAAAATATGAATAGTATGTAGTGATAAAAAAATCCTCGAGATTCAAAGAGTGAAGCTCGAAGGAAAGAAATCCATGGACTGTGTGAGTTTTGTGAATGGAAATAGAGAAGTTATTTGATATATATTTAAATAAAAAAGAATCCCGAGGGCTGCAATACTACGAGCATTACTGCTAACCCAATAGCCAATCTTAATTCTTTCATGAATTACTCCTTCCCCGTTCACATCGACGAGGCAAAGTATTTAAACTTACCCACGGTAATCCGCGAATATAATTAATTATAAACCATATAATATAATTAGTCAAATATAAAAGCTCTTTGTAAAGCTTGAAATATAAGTGAAACTTACTAGAATAGCTGAAAATAACTCTCTCTTGAATTCTCTCCCTTGAGAAGGGAAAGAGGCTGCAATGTTTATTTTGTAGCCCCTTGCTCTTCTCAAGAGTAAGGATTCAGGTAAGAGTTCTGACTAGTTTCATAACCCCCATACTATGCTGAATATCACCAAGAACACCTTTAAGGAGATTGTGAGGAACAGATTTTTGTATCTGATCTTGTTTTTTGCTTGTGTGTTTATACTCTTTTCTCTTGCCCTTGGAAACCTAACGATAGGGCAAAGTGAGAAGGTAATTGTAGACTTTGGGCTTGGGATGATTGAGATTTTTGGATTGATCGGAGTACTGTTTGTATGAAGTCAGCTATTATTTAAGGAAGTTGATGGAAAAACTATATTTTTAATACTTTCAAAACCTATCAAGAGACAAGACTTTATCCTCGGTAAGTTTTTTGGATTCTCTGGAACAATTGCACTTATAGTTTTATTTCAGGCTATACTATTCCTCTGAGTATTGCTCCTAAAGAATATAGAGATAACAAATCTGATACTCTGGGCACTATTCTTCACTTTTCTCAAGTTAGAGATACTTCTCTCTATAGTGTTCTTCTTTTCAACATTTATGAGTAATATTATGACCATCATGGTGAGTCTGATGGTGTATCTCATCTCTCATAGCTTCTCACTTATTATTGATCTATTTGTAAGACTGCAGGATAGCATTATGCTGCAAGCAATTAGAGTGTTCCAGATTATATTCCCTCCAATGCAGGCTCTCAATGTGAAAGATGTTATAGGAAGTTTTAGCGAGTTTTCTATTAAATTTTTTATGTACAACTCTGTATACAGCTTCTTGTATATTTTAATTATATTATTTTTTACCGTCCAAATATTTTCTCGTAAAACATTTGAAGACTAATCATTATGAAAAAACAAGAATATATAGATATAGGGCTCTCAGCATGACTCAGTCCATCACAAATAGAAGCAGTTCTGTGTGGAGTTATGAATATATCTAAGGAAGAGTTTTTTAAACTTTCAGAAATATCAAGTAAGTTTATCTATGAAGTACAACAAGTATTTTTCAAGCTGCAATCAGGAGCAAGTGAGGAGTATACTTTGGAAAAAGCTAATTTTTATGGAAGAGATTTCTTTGTAGATGAGCGAGTACTCATACCACGAAACGATACTGAGATTTTGGTAAAAGTAACATTGGATAAGCTCCATAGGGAAATTAATATAAAAAACATGTGGTACCTAGATGTAGGGACTGGAAGTGCTTGTATTCCTGTAAGCATTGTAGAAGAAATGCATCCATTAAAGTTTAATAAAGCAATTGCTCTCGAGCTATCAAGCGAGGCTATAGATGTGGCTGCTGAAAATATAGAAAAACTAGCTCCTGGAAAAATAGAGCTCAGAGAAAGTAATCTATTATCTGCTGTATTTCACGATGAAGAACTAGCATGAAAGGATTTATGTATTACTGCTAATCTTCCATATATCAAGGACGGGGATTATGTAAATATGGATTCTAAAGTTGTGAGAAATGAACCAAATAGAGCATTGTACGGATGAGCTAAGACTGGATTTGAGCTGTATGAAGAGCTTATCAAGCAATGTTTCCAAATGAAACAAGTCCATAAGCTATGAGAGATGCACTTATTCATAGAGATTTGATTTGATCAAAAGAAGCATTCGAAAAAATACTTAGAAGAATTATGACTTTCGTTTGTGTATTTTATGGATAGTGCTAAAATAGAACGTGTAATTTATATAAAGGATTTCTAACTCATGAGCATAGAAGAATACTCAGCCCCCGACGAATCGTGAGAAGCTTGAAGTCAGTCTTCCGAAGTTTCAGAAAAGTATAAAGAAGCAGCTAAAAAGGCAGGTGCTGGTATTAAACGAACACAAAAAGATGAAAAAAAAGCAAAGAAATATGATTTTCTCCTTGCAAAATTCCTCGTTGAAATGATCTTAAAGAAAAAATACGACAACCTCTTAGATGGCTTATTTTCTTGTCTAGACGCTTGATATGGGACTAACTTTCTTCTCTGAATTCTCTCACTTATCTATTTACCGATTAGTGACGAGATACGAGCGGCAAGTTGAAAGGATGCTATAGAGTTTAAATATATTACTTCATGAGAGACATTAAAATTTGATGATCATGATCTAGCTCCTGAGATCAGAGATAGGGTTAATGCCTGGATAGAGGACATGGAAGCAGTGGTTACGCTCGAGGTTTCATCAATTATTACAAAAAGAACACTTGGACTTATCTTGTATGATGAGAAAGTGAGGGCATTTACTGCAAATGTGTTTGCATTCTTCTTCTCGGAAATTCATATTGATATCAAAGAAGTAAAAGCTAAAAGTTATAGTGAATTTATTCTTTGAGAGCTTGAAAAATCTCTTAAGAGAAACATGCCAGAATTACAAGGAAAATGGGAGGCTGAAGGGCTAGAAATATAGATTTGACTTCATAGTTTTTTGCAATAGAATCTCGACGTGAAAAATAGTCCTAAATATGAGCTAGGAAACCTGTAAGGTACAGGGAAAAACAAAAGAAATAAAAATTTTAATTATTTATTATTAGAGCTATGAGTGTTACTCCTTTAGAAAAGGTAAGAAATGTTGGGATCATTGCCCATATTGATGCAGGTAAAACTACTTTTACAGAAAGAGTTTTATTCTATACTGGTAAAATTCATAAAATTGGGGAGACTCATGATGGTGAAGGAACTATGGATTGGATGGAACAAGAGCAAGAGAGAGGTATTACTATTACTTCTGCTGCTACAACATGTTTCTGGAATAATCACCAGATTAATATCATTGATACTCCGGGCCATGTTGATTTTACTATTGAGGTTGAGAGATCACTTCGAGTACTTGATGGAGGTGTTGCTGTATTTGATGCTTCACAAGGGGTTGAACCTCAATCAGAAACTGTTTGGAAACAAGCGGATAAGTATAACGTACCTAGAATCTGTTTTGTAAATAAGATGGATAAAATGGGGGGAGATTTTGATATGACAATTGATTCAATCAAAAAACGTCTTGCTGGAAACAAGGTTGTAGCTATTCAATATCCTATTGGAGCCGCTGATGACTTTTCAGGTCTTATTGATATCATCGAAATGAAAGCATATCATTTTGAAGGTGACTCTGGTGAACAAGTAAAGGAAATAGAAATCCCAGCTGAACTAAAAGATAAAGTTGAAGCTATGAGACTAGAACTTATTGAAAAAGTAGCAGAACAGGATGATGCTCTTATGGATACATACTTTGCTGATGGGGATCTCTCAGTTGCTGATATTAAAAAAGGGCTTCGAATTGGGGTTACCTCAAATAACCTTTATGCTGTTGCATGTGGATCAGCACTTCAAAATATTGGAGTACAAATGATTATTGATGCTGCAGTTGATTACCTTCCTCACCCTCTTGATGTTAAAGACGGTGTTCTTACAGTTACTGATATTGACGACAATGAAAAAACTGAAGAAATTAAGGTTGATGCAGCTTCTCCACTTGGAGCTCTAGCGTTCAAGGTTGCAACTGATCCATTTGTAGGTCGTCTCACTTTTGTTCGAGTATATTCAGGAACACTTAAATCAGGTTCATATGTATATAATGCTAGCTCTGGTCAAAAAGAAAGAGTAGGTCGTTTAGTGCAAATGCATTCAAACTCAAGAGAAGAAATACCAGAAATTACTGCGGGTAATATTGGTGCTGTTATTGGGCTGAAAGCTACTAAAACAGGTGATACTCTTTGTGATGTTAATAAAAAATTCCTTGTTGAATCAATGGAATTCCCAGAACCAGTTATTTCTATTTCTGTAGAGCCAAAGACAAAGGCTGATCAAGAAAAAATGGGTGTTGCTCTCGGAAAACTCGCAGAAGAAGATCCTTCTTTCAGAGTAAGAACAGATGAAGAAACAGCTCAAACGATAATCTCAGGTATGGGTGAACTTCACCTTGATATCATTGTTGATCGTATGAAAAGAGAATTCAATGTTGAATGTAACGTTGGAGCTCCTCAAGTAGCATACAGAGAAACTATCAAAACTACTGCTAAAGATGTTGAACATAAATTCTCGAAACAAACTGGTGGTCGTGGTCAATTTGGTCATGTAGTTATGACTTTCGATCCTTACACTGAAATGGATGAAGAGGACATTAAAGATGAACTTAAAGAAAAACCTACTAATAAGTTCGTAAATAAGATCACTGGTGGTGTGATTCCAAAAGAATATATACCAGGTGTACAAAAAGGTCTTAAAGAGGCATATGCAAGAGGTTTTTCTGCTGGATACCCAATGGTAGACGTAAAAGCAACTCTTACATTTGGTTCATTCCATGATGTTGATTCATCTGAACTTTCATTTAAAATAGCAGCTTCAAAAGCATTCCAAGAGGCATGTAGAAAAGCTCAAGCAATTATACTAGAACCTATCATGAAGGTTGAAGTAAATACTCCAGAAGAGTATATGGGTGATGTTATTGGACAAATTAACTCTAAAAGAGGACGGATTGAAGAGATGTCAGATAGAGGACAGGCTAAAATTATAGCATGTTACGTACCACTCGCAGAAATGTTTGGGTACTCAACAGAGCTAAGATCAGCTTCTCAAGGTCGAGCTACATACGGTATGGAGTTTGATCACTATGAAGAAGTTCCTTCTAATGTATCTGCTAAGATCCGAGAAGAAAGAGGTTTCAAAATCCCTGAAGACGAATAAAATCATATATTGATTTTAAAAAAATCATTCCTACTATAATAGGAATGGTTTTTTTAAAACTTTATTATTGAATGCTGAGTACATGAAAACTTTAGAACATGGTCGGAGTGTAGCTTGTTGAGAAAATCATTAGACCTAAAAAGGAATAAATTCTTCCAATCTCTTCAAAAATTCATACAATAAATATACTAGCTTGAAAACTAGTAATCAACGTTACCAAAAAATCTAAAAATTTGGCTTATACAAGCTAACTTCAATCAATATTTTATTTCTCTTATTCTAAGATTTTCTTAGAAAAAATACATAGACATCACTTTAAGACTATTTTTTATGCGAAAAACGTTTTTTGTCGATGTGAAATAAGGAATGATATTAGTATTTTTAAGTAACAATCTTTACTTAAATAAAAATAAACACATGGATATATTCGGTATGCTCATGTGAGTAATCTTTTGAATGGCTCTTTCTGTTGTACTCTTTTTCCTGTGGGAAAATAGAAAAACTTCGAATGCAGAAAGTAAATCAGAAAAGATACTCTCAAAGGCAGATAGGAAAAGAGATCATATAGTAAATGACGCAAAAAAGGATGCTGACACTATGGTGCATGAAGCGAAGCAAGAGGCACATGACATAATGAAAAAGGCTCAACATATGGAGGAAAGAATTGCTAAAACAGAGGCAAGAGTTATAGAGCGAGAAGAAAAAATAGAACAAAGATTGGATCAAATAGGGAAAAAACAAGATGAAATTCTTGCTCAAGAAGAAGCACTAATAGTAAAAAATAATGAATTTAAAGCAAAAAATGAGCAACTTGATTGAAAACTCTCTGAGTTAGCAAAACTTTCAGAGTCAGAAGCAAAAGAACTCTATTTGTCTCAAATCGGAGCAAAATACGAGGATGACGCTAAATGACTTGTTGAAA